>NZ_JBQEPD010000013.1:0-115398 GCF_052045675.1 Brucella sp. 22210 | reverse complement strand
CTGATCCATCCGGAAATTCTGAGCGACATTTACGATATGGATATCGCAGTCGAGATCATCGGCGGGAAGCGCATCGGGGTCTATTACCTGTAAATAGACTATCTATTCGCTCGATTTCGTGCAAAAGCATGCGCAACCAGCCATTGGCGACTATCCGTGGAGTGTTCATGCTGACGAAGAAGGGCAAATATGGTTTGAAAGCACTGGCGCATCTTGCCTTGCTTGAACCCGGCGAAAGCGCTTTCGTCGCCGAGATTGCTTCCAAGAATAATATCTCCAAGAAATTTCTCGACGCCATTCTTCTGGAACTGCGCAACGATGGCATCCTGCGCTCCAAGAAAGGCCCCGGCGGCGGCTATAGCCTTTCCAAACCGGCAGCCGATGTCACGATAGGCCAGGTGGTCCGCGTTCTCGACGGACCGCTTGCACCCATCCGCTGCGCAAGCCGAATGGCCTATCAGCCCTGCGAAGATTGCGAAGATCACCGCGCCTGTCAGGTGCGCCGGTCAATGCTGCTCGTGCGCGAAGCCATTGCTGGCGTTCTCGATTCCATGACGCTGGAACAATTCGCCCGCAACGGTGGCCTCGAAGACGACAGCACCGCGCCAGAATGGGCCAAGTTAAGCGCCTGACAACAGGTCCAGCAGCCGGTAGCCGCCATTGTGATAAACAAGCGGCTCGCCGCTGCCTGCTACAATTTTCAAAACACGACCGATGATAATGGCATGGGTGTGCCGTTCGATGACGTCTTCCACGGCGCAATCGACGGCAGCCAGAGCACCTGTCAGCGCCAGTGCGCCGCTTTCCAGCGTGTACCATTCCGCATCGGCATAACGCGCAACGCCCTTGATACCGTCCTTGCCCGCAAAGCGATCCGCAATCGGCTGCTGTGCAGCCGACAGCACATTGACGCAGAAATGGTTATGGCGGCTGATGGCGGGCCAGACCGACGAACCGCGATTGATGTTGACGATGATCGTCGGCGGATCGACCGAAAGCGCGGTCGCCGACGTGACGGTCGCACCGGTGCGTCCATCGCCAAAACCGGCAGTAACAACGCTGACGCCGCCAGCCAACTGCCGCATCGCAGCCTTCAGCTCATCGGGTGAAACAGCAATATCCGCTGTATCTTCCACCAGTCTCAACGCTTTTTCGCCCATGCTTGCCACCATCATTTCATTACGGTCTTTGTCCCTCCGGTCGCCCGGACCAGACGTAACGAAATGGTGTCACGCTATGCAGCGGCGTTCAAAGCCGACGACTGCCTTCTCACCCCCAATAGGGAAAGCATTTTCTATTTTCTATAAAATGAATGGAATTAATCCGCTTCAACCGACAAGGCGCATAATCTGAAGGGAATGTACGCAGCCCAATCAGCGCTGCGTTCTTTTTATATGATGTTCGGCGAGATAGGCCCGATCGTCCTGCGTTGAAAACAGCACGGCAAAGACAATGCCGATACCCGCACCGAGCAATGTGTCCAGCACCCGTTCCGACACCATATCGCCCCCGTTCAAGCCGGGCGCAGCGATATAGGTCATCAGCAGCGCCATCGGCGTGACCAGAATTTGCCCCAGCGCATAATTGGAGCCGATGATCACCTCTGTTGCGAATTGCAGGAACGCCAGTATCGCAATCAGCGTCCATATGGACGGAGCATGCGTCAGGATCATCCAGGCAACGACAGCGCCCAGAAGCGTGCCGACCATGCGCTGCAAGGCGCGGCTCATATTGATATGCAAATGCGCGCCCTGCATCACGGCAACAGCACCCATCGCCGCCCAGGCAGGATGAGCGACACCCATGGCGTAGACGAGAAACGCTGCCACGCCCGCGCCGAAGGCAACGCGCGCGGCGGCTATCAGCCGGTGACGGACTGGCCTCAACGGTTCGGCGGGGAAAGGCTTTTCCGGGCTGGCCTTATGACGGAAATACTCGGTCAGCATACAGATCACGCAGGCCAGCAGCGCGACAATCGCAGTAGCAGCTGTGCGTTCCATCGTCTGCTGCAAGGTAACAGATTGGCTCATCGATGCGCCGGCGGCGAATATGAAGATCAACGCTCCGGGAGGGCCGAAATTTCCGGTGGTTGTCACAAAGCAAAACACGCCGCACAGGACAGCCAGCAGCATGAGCTGTACCGCTAACGGCGCACCCGCTGTGGCGACAAGCGACATGCTGAGCACGGCCAGCGTTTGACAGATCGCGCAAAGAAGCACGACACGGTTGCGGCGTGCCTGCGGTGCGAAACGTCCAAACAAAGCAACCAGAGTGCCAAGCGAGGCAAAGCCGATCAGATGCGACCAGGGCGAAAGATAGATAAGCGGCAAGGCGATGACCGCCGTGGCCGCCGATTGAAAGCCCGCAAGCGACGAATTGCGAATGGAAGGCTGCTGTGAAAGTGCGACGCTCTCCTGAAACTGCTGCGGCTTCAAAAGCTGGCGCGCGGCGTCCAGCCTGCGGGCCGACGTCGTCATGGAGGTTTCGATGCTCATTCTCCGGTTTCCTGTGAGCGTCTCAGCTGGTTGGCCGCAAGGCGCTGTTCGATAGAGTCAAAATGGTCAAGCATGGCGGCCAGATCCGCATCGGAAATATCCGCCAGCATGTCTTCTTCGCCCTTGGCCAGCTCACGCCGGATTTCGGTCACGCGCTGCTCGCCCTTCGGCGTGAGGAAGATTAGCCGCGCGCGGTTGTCGTTTTCATCGACCCGACGCTCGACCAGCTCCTGACGACTCAAAATGTCGAGAAGCCGCACAAGGCTTGACCCGTCGATGCCGACCAGCGCGGCGAGTTCCTTCTGCGTCACGCCGCCGCCCGTCGCCTGAAGATGGATCAGCGGCACCCAGGTGGCGTCGGACAGCCCTGCTTCGGCAAGGCGCGCGTCAAGCGCACGCCGCCAGCGCCGGGCAAGCAACGAAAAACGGATCCCGAACTGGGACCGAGGAGAAGACGAATTGGATTGCATGACCACAATAAAGCACGAATTAATTTGATTTGCATTCAAATTAATTCAGTTGAAACGAATTTCGCATTGGGAATTCTCCCGTAGAAACTTTCCGGCCGAAATTTCCAGATAGCGCTTTCGGAGCGAGCTGCTTATCATCAACCAATACTTCACCCGCAGACGCGAAAATCCGACCGACGGGCTGCAATACGGAAACATCCTCCCGCACGAAGGAAACAAGACAGCAACCATGGCAGCTCTCGTGTCGTCGGAAAATGGAGTGGGCCAGAAGGCAGCGCGCTTTCTTGGCCTGATACTGATCGCCATCCTCGGCTATAGTTTCTGGCTCAATGAAAGCTGGCTGACGCTCTGCGCCGGACTGGCGATTTTCCTGTTCGGCATGCAGTGCCTTGAAGAAGGCTTGCGCAATCTGGCGGGCAGTGCCTTGAAACGCATGCTGGCGCGCGGCACCTCCACCTCGTGGAAAAGTCTGCTGGTCGGGCTGGTCGGCGCAACGGTGATGCAATCAAGCACGCTTGTCTCGCTGATGACCATCGCCTTCATCACCACCGGCCTCATTTCACTGGCGGCAGGCATATCCATCATCTTCGGCGCAAATTTGGGCTCCGCAACCGGCATATGGCTGCTGTCGCTGGCCGGACAAAATTTCAGCTTGTCGTCGCTGGCGCTGCCGCTGATGGTGTTCGGCGTGTTGGCAAGTTTCTTCGGGCCGAAGATCAAGGCCATCGGGCGCATTCTGCTCGGCATCGCCTTCATTTTCCTCGGCATTGACGGCATCAAGCAGGGCTTTTCCGTCGTCACCGAGAATTTCGATCTCGCCCAATACAGGATCGACGGCTGGCTTGGTCAGGTCATCTTCGCGGGCATTGGCCTTGTGCTGACCCTGCTGCTGCAATCAACCCATGCGACCTTGATGCTGACACTTGCAGCGCTGGGTCTCGGACAGGTCGATCTCTGGCAATCGGCGGCAATCGCCATCGGGGCCAATGTCGGCAGCAGCGTCACCACCGGTGTTGCCGGGGCGCTCGGCGGCAACCGCAGCGGCCAGCGGCTTGCGCTGGCGCATGTGATTTTCAATGTCGTCACCGCCTGTATATCGCTGATCCTGATGGGCATGCTGGTTCGCCTTGCGGTATGGCTTTCGCAGGCAATGGGGGTCGGTGACAATCAGCTGATCCAGCTCGCGATCTTCAACAGCGAGTTCAACATTCTGGGCGTGCTGATCTTCTGGCCCGCTCTGGTCCCGTTCACACGTTTTCTGGAACGCGTGCTGCCGGACAGGCCGGAGCCGCGTGTTCTCATTCCGGCGGGCACGCCGGATCTTCCTGAAAACGCGCTGCGCGCCCGTTATCTCGACAAGTCGGCGCTCAGTTCACCCGAAACGGCTGCGCAGGCTCTTGTGCATGAGTTACAGCATCTTGGGCGTCTGAGTGTCGAAGTGATCTGCCACGCGCTTTACCTGCCGGTCAGCGAAATCAACCGCGCCAGGCATGATGAAGCCATCATGCGCGCCGCCCCCGACGTCGATTATGTCGACGCCGATCTGCTCTATCGGCTCTATATCAAGGGCGTCTATGGCGACATATTGAGCTTCATCGGCAAGGTCGATCCCGGGAACAACACGGACCAGCAGAATTTCTTGATGACCGGTCAGGTCATCGCGCTGCAAATGGCGGAAATGGTCAAGGACGCCAAGCATCTCCAGAAGAATCTCGGCTTCTATCTCCGGCAGACCAATTCACCGGCACGGGACGCCTATGTGGAGCTGCGCGAACATCTGGTCAATGTGCTGCATGAGGTCCGCGTGCTGAGCCGCGCCGATGCCGCCAGCGACAAATGGGACGCCCACCAGCAGGCTTTCATCGAGAAGGTCAAAGACTTCGAGCGAGACTTCGGCGCAAAGCTGTTCGAGGCCAACCGGCAGGAGAAAGTCAGCGGCTTGCAGCTCAGCTCGCTTCTCAACGATCTTGGCTATGCCAAACGCATCGCAAACGGTCTCAACACGCTGTTGACCATCCGCAAGCGGTCGCTGAACGATCCGCTGCACAATCTCTCCGGCTTCTTCGAGGAAGATACGCCGCTGGTTCAGATATAACGAAACGGCGCCAATCAGGCGGCGCGGATATCCAGACCACCATTTTCGACGATGAAGTCGATCACCTCCTGCACGCCCTGACCGCGATGCAGATCGGTGAAACCAAACGGGCGCTTGCCACGCATGCGCGCCGCATCGCTTTCCATCACCTCAAGGTCGACCCGCACATAGGGCGCAAGATCGCTCTTGTTGATGACCAGAAAGTCCGACCGCGTGATGCCCGGCCCGCCCTTGCGGGGAATTTCTTCGCCCTGACAGACGGAGATGACATAGAGCGTCAGATCGGCGAGATCGGGCGAGAAGGTGGCCGCGAGATTATCCCCGCCGGATTCGATAAACACGATATCCAGATCGGGAAAGCGCCGGTTCATCTCGGCAATAGCCTGAAGATTGATCGATGCATCCTCGCGGATCGCCGTATGCGGGCAGCCGCCGGTTTCCACGCCCATGATGCGGTCTTCCGACAAGGCCTGATGGCGCGCCAGAATATAGGCGTCTTCCTGCGTATAAATATCATTGGTGATGACAGCGACCGAATATGTGTCGCGCAGCGCCTTGCAGAGCTTTTCGGTCAGTGTCGTCTTGCCGGAGCCGACCGGCCCGCCGATACCAATCCTGAGCGGTCCATTCTTCTGTGTCATGAGCGAAAAAGCCTCGAATGCTGTGTTTCGTGTTTCATGGCCATGATGTCGGCGATGAAAGTCGCCGAACCAAGGTCATCCAGACTGGATTGTCCGGCGCGCATGGCGGTTTCTGCCAGCGTGTTTTCCAGCGCGGCCATGGTGGTCGTGACGCCGCTTTGCCCCGTTACCGACAGGCGAATCGACGCCTGCAACAGGTTGATGCAGAAAGCCTGCAGAAAGGCAGCCAGTGTAGAGCCAAGCGGAACGCCATGCGCCCCTGCAACTGCGCCGACCGCCACCGGATAAGCACAGTCGCCCGGCAGCTGATCGAACACCGGCGAAGGCCAGCTGCGCGCTGCGGCCAGGAATGCCCCGCCTTGCAGCATGGTTTCCATATGCCGCTCACGCGAACCTGCCAGCGCCTCCGCCAGATCGGCAATCTCGCGCAAATCCTCACCGGCCATCGCACGCCGCCAGCTTGCCGCGCACAGGACCGCATCGTTCCAGCCGGACCCGCGCGTGACGAGCCAGCGCAGCCAGTCCTTCAACTCTTTCGCATCGGTGACGAAGCCATCATGCACCGCCCGCTCCAGCCCGTGGCTATAGCTAAAGGAGCCGACCGGAAAGACCGGCGACAGCCACGCCATCAACCGCAGAAGGGCGGTGTTGGGATCAGTCGTGATGGTGGTGGTGATGGTCATGGTCGTGCGTGTGGTGATGGTGCCCGTGATCATGATCGTGGTCATGTTGTGCATGGCCGCCCGAATAGGCTCCGCGCAACGGGCTGAAAATCGCGACCACGTCGGTCACGGTTGCGCCCAGCCCTTCCAGCATCGCCTTGATGACATGATCACGCAGAATGAAGATGCGATCTGATTCAATCTGCGCCGCCAGATGACGATTGCCGATATGCCATGCAAGCTCGGCAATATGCAGCTGGTCGCGCCCGTGGATTTCGTAAAGTGCCTCGCTGGCAGCGCGAATTTCAATCTCGCGCCCGTCGTCCAGAACAAGCCGGTCGCCATGTTCCAGCACCACCGGATCGGCGAAATCGGCAAGCACCTTCTCGCCCGTGTCGAGCGTAATTGCCTTGCGGCGCAGATGGCGTTCGTCGCGCTCCAGCACGGCATGAGCAGCCGGAACGGCGTCGATCACTTCATGTGCGCGGATGATGTCTACTGCACGAAACATTCTCTACCTCAATTCTCAGAACAGGAAATAACGCTGCGCCATCGGCACTACGTCCACCGGTTCGCATGTCAAAAGCTCGCCATCGGCGCGCACTTCATAGGTTTCCGGGTCAACTTCCATTTGCGGCATGGCATTGTTGAGGATCATCGACTGCTTGCCGATGCCACCCCGCGTGTTGACGACCGCCGCCATCTGCTTGTCCACGCCGAGCCTCTCACGCAGACCGCCATCGATTGCCGCCTGCGAAACGAAGGTGATCGAGGTATTGGTGCGCGCTTTACCAAAGGAGCCGAACATGGGCCGGTAATGCATCGGCTGTGGTGTCGGGATAGAACCGTTCGGGTCGCCCATCGGAGCCGTCGCGATCCAGCCGCCGAGCAAAACCATATCGGGTTTGACGCCAAAGAAAGCCGGATTCCACAAGACCAGATCGGCGCGTTTGCCAACTTCCACCGAACCGATCTCATGCGACATGCCGTGAGCAATGGCCGGGTTGATGGTATATTTCGCCACATAGCGACGGGCGCGGTAATTGTCATTGCCCGGCTTGTCGTCCGGCAGGCCGCCTCGCTGGCGCTTCATCTTGTCCGCCGTCTGCCAGCAGCGGATAATCATTTCACCGACGCGGCCCATGGCCTGACTATCGGACGAGATGATCGAGAAAGCGCCCATATCATGCAAAATGTCTTCGGCAGCGATGGTTTCCTTGCGAATACGGCTTTCCGCAAAGGCAATATCTTCGGGAATGGCCGGTGACAGGTGATGGCAGACCATCAGCATGTCGAGATGCTCCGCGACCGTATTGATCGTATAGGGCCGCGTCGGGTTGGTCGACGCGGGCAGAACATTCGGATACTGGCAGACGCGGATAATATCCGGCGCATGCCCCCCGCCCGCACCTTCCGTATGGAAGGAGTGGATCGTCCGCCCCTTGAAGGCATTGAGCGTATCTTCCACGAAGCCGCTTTCATTGAGCGTATCGGTGTGGATCGCCACCTGCACGTCGAAATGGTCAGCAACAGACAGGCAATTGTCGATAGCCGCTGGCGTCGTGCCCCAATCTTCATGCAGCTTGAGGCCACAAGCCCCTGCCAGAACCATTTCCTCCAGTGCGCCCGGCAATGAGGCATTGCCCTTGCCGAACACACCGAAATTCATCGCCATGCCGTCGAAGGATTCAATCAGCCGCGCAATGTGCCATGGCCCCGGTGTGCAGGTGGTGGCCAGCGTGCCATGTGCGGGGCCGGTGCCGCCGCCCACCATGCAAGTAATGCCCGCATTCAGCGCCTCATCCACCTGTTGCGGTGAAATGAAATGAATATGCGAGTCGATACCGCCCGCCGTGACGATCTTGCCCTCGCCCGCGATGATTTCCGTGCCGGGGCCGATGATGATCGTGACGCCCGGTTGCGTATCGGGATTGCCCGCCTTGCCGATGCCCGCAATGCGTCCGTCGCGCAGACCGATATCGGCCTTGTAGATGCCGGTGTGATCCAGAATGAGCGCATTGGTGATGACCGTATCGACGGAACCTTGCGCCCGCGAAAGCTGGCTTTGGCCCATGCCGTCGCGGATAACCTTGCCGCCCCCGAATTTAACCTCCTCGCCATAGGTGGTGAGATCGTGCTCGACCTCGATGACGAGTTCCGTATCGGCAAGGCGCACCTTGTCGCCGGTGGTGGGGCCGAACATCTGCGCATAGGTGGCGCGGCTGATCTTGGCTGGCATGAAACTCTCCGTCGGCGCTCTAACCGTTTGTTTTAACGCACATCTCGTCCGAAAACCGTTTCACGCTTTTCGGGATATGCTCTGGCTCTGAATTAAAGCTTACCCATGATTTTCTGGCGGAACCCGTAGACCTCGCGCTTACCGCCGAGGGGAACCAGCGTCACATCGCGCTCCTGCCCCGGTTCGAAGCGCACAGCGGTGCCAGCGGCAATATCCAGCCTGCAACCGCGCGCTTTTTGCCGGTCGAATGACAGCGCCGCATTTGCCTCGTAGAAATGATAATGGCTGCCAACCTGGATCGGGCGGTCGCCGGTATTGGCGACCTTGATCGTGACCGTGGGTTGCCCCTCATTCAGTTCTATGTCGCCGTCAAGCGTGAAGATTTCGCCGGGTATCATGGTGCACCTCAACCAGCCATCAGCATCAGACCGCCAAGCGCCGTAGCGCCGCCAGCGACGCGCAGGGCGAGGCGTCCGCTTGGACCAGCAGCCAGACGCCCGACGCCAAGACCGATGGCGATGCCCGCCGCGTGGAGCAGAGCCGTAGCCAGCGCAAAGCCTGCCGCATAATCAAAGAAGGCCGCAGCACCGATTTCACCGCCATGCGCATGGCCGTGAAAGAAGGCGAAGAAACCGGCAATCGCTGCGCCAACAACCGGCGAGACCGGCAGGGCCAGCGCAACGAGAAAGCCAAGCACGACCACGGAAGCCAGAATCACCGGCTCAACGAAAGGCAGCGGCATTCCGATGAGTGCCGCCAAAAAGCCCAGCAGCATGACGCCGACAAAAGCCGCAGGCACGATGAAAAGCGCCCGCCCGCCCAGCATCGTCGCCCAAAGACCGACGGCAACCATCGCCAGAATATGATCCGCACCGAAAAGCGGATGCGAGAAACCGGCGGCAAAGGAGCCGTGCTCGGCGGGATTGAGATGGGCAAAAGCCGGGCTTGCGATAAGCGCAAAACCTGCTGCCGTCAGAACCGTCATCTTCTTCATCTTGCACCTTTTCAAAAATTAAAATTCAAAATCAGCGGATCGGCTCGTGCACCGTGACGAGCTTGGTTCCATCCGGAAATGTCGCTTCGACCTGAATGTCGTGGATCATCTCGGCAACGCCCGCCATCACCTGTTCCCGCGTGATGACATGCGCGCCCGCTTCCATCAGGTCGGCCACAGTGCGCCCGTCACGCGCGCCTTCCACGACGAAATCGCTGATCAGCGCTATGGCTTCGGGATGATTGAGCTTCACACCGCGCTCCAGACGGCGACGGGCGACCATCGCCGCCATGGCGATCAACAGCTTGTCTTTTTCTCTGGGCGTCAAATTCATGACTTCGTACCGAACCTTCTCATTAGACGCGGCCCGGTGGCCGCAAGTTCAAATTGACCAAACTTTAGGCAGCCCTGCCTTTCCATTGAGCAGCGCCAGCAAAGGAGCGAGGCGCTTGCGCAAGGCATAACTGTCCGGCGCATAGAGCCGCACGCCAAGTTTCGAGGCGCCGCCGACCTGCCAGACGCTGGCGCCGCCTTCCTCGCCGATAATGGCGCGCACGGCCTCCAGCTGCCTTTCGGCCTGCGCCGAAACCAACAGCACCGTGGCAACGGCAAGCCCGCCATCCGCGACCGCTCTGGCCTGCAATTCAGCGGCAACATCAGGCCCAAGGCGGAACTCTTCCGCATGAACCAGACGCCCGCCAAGCCGCACCCGCCAGCGGTCGCTGAACGATGCCTGTTCGACTTCTTCACCCATGGCGAGACGTCCGAACACACTTGCCTCGACCATCAACACTTCCGCCCCTTCATCCATCTCGACATCCAGCTCTCGGGACAGCACGGAGCGGTTGAACAAAATGGTTTCCTGCGGGAGCCATGCAAGACGCGTGCCTTTTGCGACCTTGATGTGTGTTTCGATGCGCGCCTCGCCTCCACCCGAGCGATAAATACGCTCGCAGGCCTGCGTGGTGATGACGGCGGAGGCGTTTTCCTGCAACGCCACATCCCAGCGCAGCTGGTCACCACCGGTCAGCCCGCCGGATGTGTTGATCAGGATGGCTTCCAGAGGATCATGCGCCACCTGTGGCATACGGATTTTGGCCGCGCCTTTCTGATAAAGCCGAGAAATGCGGGAGCGCCCATCCTTGAAATGGACCGTCAGTCCGCCCACGCCGTTGACGCGCTGCGAGGCAAGTTTTTCCAGATTACCCTTATCGATGGACATAAACGCTGCTTTCAAACCCCGCAGAACAAATCAGATTGCAGGCGAAAGTTACGGCAGGTCTTTCTCGGTGGAAAGCGGGCTCGAAAAAAATTTAACGGGCCGATATGCAGCGACGATAGATTGCCGGTTTAGAATAATGGATACACGTAAAAATAAATGTCAATTTTGAATTTCAACTTAAAATATATGAACAGATGATGATTTATACACAACAGTGTCAAGAAAGCTTCAAGCAACTGAGAAAAGCCTGTTACATTTGAGGCCTATTCCCCGCCCTCAGTTTTAGTCTGGCCAGCGGATTTCCGTGGCCGCTACGGATCGGGGAAAACATGCTTATCAACCGTCGTCACGCTTTGGGTCTCATGGGCGCTGCCGCTGGCACGTTCATCATGCCGGGGATTGTCCGCGCCAATCAGCGCCGCTCGGTCACCGTCGCCGTTCAGAAGATCACCAACAACAACACGCTCGACATCTGGAACGAACAGTCGAATGTCGGCGAGCGCGTTTTCTTCCCGAACCTTTGGGAAGGCCTGATTCTGCGTGACTGGATGGGCAATCAGGGTCCTGTTCCGGGCCTCGCCACCGAATGGAAGCGTCTCGACGACAAGACCATCGAACTGAAGCTGCGTCAGGGCGTGAAGTTCCACAATGGCGATGAACTGACCGCCGACGACGTGGTTTTCTCCTTCTCCGACGAGCGCCTGTTTGCCGGCACCGAGCCTGCTGGCGGCAAGACGCTTTATGAAGCGAATTTCAAGCCGCAGACGGAAAAAGAACTGCCTGCCGCCATTCCCGGCGTTTCGCGCCGTCTCTGGCCAGCGCTGCGCGGCGTCGAGGCCGTCGACAAATATACGGTCCGCTTCCACAATGCGACGCCGGACGTCACGCTTGAAGGCCGCCTCTATGCCTTTGGCTCGCAGATCGCCAACAAGCGCGCCTGGGATGAAGCCAAGTCCTATGCCGAATGGGCGCGCAAGCCGGTCACGACCGGGCCTTACAAGGTTGCCAGCTACAAGCCGGACGTAGAACTCATTCTCGAAGCCCATGACGAATATTGGGGCGGCCAGCCGCCGCTGCAGCAGATCCGCTTCGTCGAAGTGCCGGAAGTTGCAAGCCGTGTGAACGGCCTCATCTCCGGCCAGTATGATTTTGCCTGCGATCTGCCGCCAGACCAGATTGGCACCGTGACTGCCAATCCGGGTCTCGAAATCCAGAGCTCGACCATCTGGAACCACCGCACAACCGTTTTCAACACACAGAACGAAATCCTGCGCAATCCGTTGGTGCGCCGCGCCATGACCCATTCGATCGACCGTCAGGCGATTGTGGATGCGCTGTGGGCCGGTCAGACGGTTGTACCGGCTGGCATGCAGTTTGAAAGCTTCCGCACTTCCGACATGTTCATCGACGACTGGCAACCGCCGAAATTCGATCCTGAACTGGCCCGTGATCTTCTCAAGCAGGCCAATTACAAGGGCGATGCTATCCCTTACCGCCTGCTGAACAACTACTACACCAACCAGACGCCGACGGCGCAGGTTCTGGTGGAAATGTGGAAGCAGGTCGGCCTGAATGTCGAAATCGAGATGAAGGAAAACTGGGCACAGATCCACGATCCTGAAGGCGTCAAGGGCGTTCGCGACTGGTCGGCATCCAACAACATCAACGATCCGATCACGCCGCTGGTAGTCCAGTTCGGCCCGAATGGCGAAGCGCAGCAGAAGAAGGACTGGTCGAACGACGAGGTCAACAAGCTGTCGGTCATCATGGAAACATCCACCGACCACGACCAGCGCAAGAAGGCCATCAAGCGCATGCTGGAAATCTGCGAGCGCGAAGATCCGGTCTACAACATCCTGCATCAGAATGCCGTCTTCACCGGCATGAAGAAGGAACTGAACTGGAAGGCCGCACCGGCATTCGCCATGGATTTCCGTTCCAGCAACTGGAACGTCTGATCCACAGACCAAGGCTGGCATTTCACAATGCCAGCCTTCTCATTCTCCATGAAATTGCATCGATAATCGCAAAAGACCGCGATTGACCGACAGAAAGGGACGACCGTGGCATTCGTCTCCATCCGGGACTTGAAGGTCTCTTTCAGCGGCGTACAGGTTCTGCACGGAATCGATCTCGACGTGAGCCGCGGTGAAACGCTGGGCCTCGTCGGTGAAACCGGCTGCGGAAAATCCGTAACCTGGCTTGCCGCCCTTGGGCTTCTCCCCGGCAAGGCTTCCGTGTCAGGCTCGGTCAAGGTTGACAGTCAAGAATTGGTCGGCTCCACTCGCTCCGTCAAGGAAAGCGTCCGCGGCGGGCGTATCGCCATGATCTTTCAGGATCCGAGTTCGTCGCTCAATCCGGTCAAGAAAGTCGGCCATCAGATTGTCGAATCCCTGGCACTGCATCGCGGCCTGAAAGACAAGGCCGCGCGCAGCGAAGCCATTCAGTTGATGGAACGCGTCGGCATTCCCGATGCGGCGCGCCGGTTCAATCTCTATCCGCATGAGTTTTCCGGCGGCCAGTGCCAGCGGCTGATGATAGCTATCGCGCTGGCCGGTCAACCGGACGTCCTCATCGCCGATGAGCCAACCACCGCCCTTGATGTGACCATTCAGGCGCAAATTCTCGATCTTCTGGATCAGATTCGCCGTGAAACCGGTTTGGCAGTGGTGTTCATCAGCCACGATCTCGGCGCGGTCAGCCAGATATGCGAACGCGTTTGCGTCATGTATGCCGGGCGTATCGTTGAAAGCGGAACGACGGTCGAACTGTTCGACCGACCGCAGCATCCCTATACGCGCGGATTGTTCGAAGCCATCCCGCGCCTTGACGGCGGGCGTGAGCGCCTTCGCGCCATTCCCGGCACTGTGCCCGATCCACGCAATCTGCCAACAGGCTGCGCATTCGCACCGCGCTGCGCGCAAGTTAGCGAAACATGCACAACGGCGATGCCCGATCTTCTGATGCGAAACGGCCAGAAGGTCGCCTGTTTCCACCCCCATGCGGAAAGCGCAGCATCACACCTCTATCACAGCTGCACAATCCCGACAGAAGGCGCTCTGGCATGAGTTTCCTGCTCGAAGCAAACAATCTGGTACGGGTTTACCGCAGCGATGGCCTGTTCAAGAAAGCCGATCCGGTCAAGGCCGTGGATGGCGTCAGCCTGCGCGTCCAGCCCGGCGAAACGCTTGGCATCGTCGGTGAATCCGGCTGCGGCAAGTCCACGCTCGGGCGCATGCTGCTCGGCATTGATGACGCCACCGAAGGCGAGGTTCTGTTCGACGGTAAGCCACTGCCGCGCCGCCACACAGCCGGCTGGCGCAAGCTGCGGGCCCAGATGCAACTCGTCTTTCAGGACCCGCTGGCGGCGCTGGATCGCCGCCTGCCGATAGCGGCACAGATCGGCGAGCCACTGCAAATTCATGGGCTAGCTTCCGGCGCGGAACTGAAGGAACGTGTCAGCGAACTGATGCAATCTGTCGGGCTGCGCCGCGTTCAGGGCGAACGCTATCCGCATGAACTGTCTGGCGGTCAGCGCCAGCGCGTCATCATCGCCCGCGCCCTTGCAACCAGCCCAAGGCTGCTGGTCTGCGACGAACCGGTTTCCGCGCTCGATGTTTCGATTCAGGCGCAGGTGGTCAATCTCCTGCGCGATCTTCAGGAGAAACATGGCATCGCCATGGTGTTTATCAGCCACGATCTGAAAGTCGTGCGCAACATCTGCGACCGCGTCGCCGTCATGTATCTCGGCAAGATCGTCGAAGAGGCAAGCTCCGGCGTGATCTTCGAAACGCCCCAGCACCCCTATACCAAGGCATTGGTGTCTTCGGTTCCCGTACCGGGCAAGAAATTCAACCAGCGCATGATCCTCAAGGGTGAACCGCCAAACCCCGCAAACCGCCCAAGCGGTTGTGTGTTTCATCCCCGGTGTCCGGTGGCGGGTTTTCAATGCCCGACGACGATGCCCGATCTGGATTCAACCGGCTTTGACCGGCGCACGGCTTGTCACTTCGTTGAGCCGGCGAAAAGCGCTGCGTGAGGCACCCATGCTTACCTTCATAGCGTCCCGTCTTTTCCGCGCACTGATCACCGTCTTTCTGGTGATGACCTTTGCCTTCGTGGTGCTGCGCATGTCCGGTGACCCGGCACAGATCATGCTCGGCCCCGATGCACCGCAGGAATCCATCGATGCCTTCCGCAAGGCCTGGGGCCTCGACGACCCGATCTGGCTGCAATATCTGTCCTATCTCAAGGGCATATTGAGCTTCGATTTCGGCATCTCGATGCGCGACAAGGCACCAGCTATCGATCTGGTGCTGCAACGTGTGCCCGCCACGCTCCAGATCACCATTCCAGCGCTCATCATCAAACTTTGCCTCGGCATTCCGGCAGGCGTCTACGCCGCGCTGCACCGTCAGGGCATCGCTGACCGTGGCGTCATCACTCTGTCGATCCTCGGCTTCACCGTGCCGTCTTTCGTGCTCGGTCTGGTGCTGGTGCTGATCTTCTCGGTGCAACTAGGTGTCTTGCCATCCGGCGGCAGCGATACATGGATTCACGGCATTCTGCCGACCCTCACCATTGCTATTGGCGGCACGGCGGTTCTGGCGCGCTTCTCTCGCTCGGCCATGATCGAAGTGCTGGGGCAGCCTTATATCCGCACGGCATCAGCCAAGGGCATCAGCTGGAACGATGTGGTGTGGAAACACGCTCTGCCCAACGCCTCCGTGCCGATTGTCACCATCGTCGGCTTCATGGTCGGCGCACTGATCGCCGGGGCTGTGGTTGTCGAAACCATCTTCTCGTGGCCCGGCATTGGCCGCCTTCTGGTGGTGTCGGTCGCCAATCGCGACCTCGCCGTGGTGCAGTGCCTGCTGTTGATTATCGCAAGCTGCATGGTGATCTCCAATCTCGTGGTCGATGTGCTCTACGGCGTTCTCGACCCGCGCCTGCGCACCAAAGCCGCGCATTGAGGTGGACGCAATGACCGATACCGCTCTTTCCCCCGCCGCAACCGTCAAGGCGCCCGCGCTCATCACGCGCCTGCGCACCACCATGCCGATGAGCGTCGCCTTTGCCTGTTTCTGGCTGGCGCTGATGCTGTTCGTCGTGATCTTCGCCGACTATCTGCGGCCCTATTCCATCACCAAGATGGACCTGATGGCGCGACTTGTTCCGGTGGGATCACCCGGACACTGGCTCGGCACAGATGAGTTGGGCCGTGATGTTTATTCACGCCTGATCCAGTCGATCCGTGTCTCGCTGGTGATCGCCTTTGGCGCGACGATCCTGTCTGCCGTCTTCGGCACCTTGCTGGGATTTCTCGCAGCCCGCTTTCGCGGCTGGGTCGAGCACATTGTATTGATGCTGGCCGATTTTCAGGCCGCCCTGCCCTTTATGGTGCTGGCGCTTGCCGTGCTCGCATTCTTCGGCAATTCCATGCCACTGCTGATCGGGCTGATGGGATTCTACGGCTGGGAGCGTTATGCCCGCATCGCACGCGGTCTTGCCATTTCCGCCGGGGCGCAAGGCTATGCCAGCGCAGTGGTACAGCTCGGTGCAACGCCATTCCGTGTCTATTTCCGTCATATCCTGCCCAATGTCGCCTCGACGCTGATCGTCTCGATGACGCTGACATTCCCGGAAATCATCCTGATGGAATCCGGTCTTTCCTTCCTTGGTCTCGGCGTTCAGCCGCCAGAATCGTCGCTTGGCAATATGGTTGGGTTCGCGCGCGAATATCTGACACGTGCGCCGTGGATAATGCTGGCTCCGGCACTGGTGATCGTTCTGACCACCCTCTCCATTTCGCTTCTGGGTGACTGGCTTCGCGACAAGCTCGACCCAACCGTACAGTAAGGACATAAGACATGAAAAAGATCATGGCCCATCGCGGCGCTCGCAACCTTTGGGCTGAAAACTCGCTCACCGGCTTTCGCAATGTTCTGAACCTCGACATCGATAGCGTGGAGTTCGATCTTCACCTGACCGATGCCGGGCAAATTCTCGTCATCCACGACGCATCGCTTGACCGTACCACCACCGGCTCCGGTGACGTGCGCGCGCTCGATGATGCCGGTCGCCTTGCGATACGGCTGAAAGACGAACAGGGCACAGTTACCGCCGATCACATCCCCACCTTCGAGGAAGTGCTCGATGTCTTCGCCGAGCGGCCGGACGTGCTTCTCTATGTCGAACTCAAGTCCGGCGCCGACGGCAAGCCCTATGATGGCCTCGTGGAAAAGGCCGTGGAAATCATCCGCGCCCGCAATATTGGTGATCATGTTGTGCTGCATTCCTTCGACCGCAGCGTGGTTGAACATTGCGCGAAAATCGCGCCGGAAATTGACCGTCTGATTTCGCTCAACGCACAATGGGTGGAGCGCAATGGCGGACTGGAAACCTTCTTCCGCAGCGTCGAACCTCTGGTCCGTTATGTGGGCGTGCACCACGAATTGTTCGAATCCGAATTCGACCGCATCACGTCGCTGTTCCCCAAGGATCGCCTTGGCGTCTGGACGCTCAATGATCGCGCACTGATCGACCGCTGGATGGAGCGTGACGTTGCTTACATCACCTCTGACAATCCTGATCTGGTGATCGCATCGCGACTGGCACTGGCTGAAGCCGCAGTCTGACACATATCACCTGAACGAGGGTTCTGCCTGCACATCAATCCGGAGGCGAGGCAGAACTGCTCTATCCTTATGGCTTCCGGTCAATCCAGGAAATTGATAATGTCCGACCTGCCGCTTCTCGGCGCAGCCGTGCCGCTGTCCTATCTCGAAGAAAACCTCGATTTCATCCTGTCGGAAAACCGCGATCTGGAGATACAGGATTTTGTACATGTTGCTCTCCTGAAAGCCGACTGGAAGACACCAGCAAGCCGCATCAAGACCTTGCTTGAGGGCTACAAGGGCCGCCTTGGCATCCACGGTCCATTCTGGGGTCTCAACTTCTCCAATCAGGACGAAGACATTCGCAAGATCGTCACTGAGCGTTATCTTCAGGGACTGGAGGTCTGTGAATTCATCGGCGCAACGCAGATGGTGATCCACAGCCCGTATAATTTCTGGACCTATAACAATATCGACAACTTCCCGGAAAGCGGCCCGCAGATCGTGGACTATGCCCATGAAACGCTGGCACCGGTCGTCAAGCGTGCCGAGGAAATCGGCTGCACGCTGGTGATCGAGAATATCGAGGATATCGACACCGACGCGCGCTGCCTGCTCGCAGACAGCTTCCAGTCACCATCGGTCGCGGTTTCAGTCGATACCGGCCATGCCCATTTCACCTATGGCTCGCTTGGCGCGCATCCGGTCGATTATTTCATCCGCCGTGCAGGCAACCGCCTGCAGCACGTCCATCTGCAGGATGCGGATGGCTATGCCGATCGCCATTGGGGCATCGGTGAAGGCACCATCCGCTGGCATGGCGTTTTCGCAGCTTTGGCCCAGCTGGAAAGCAATCCGCGCCTGATCCTCGAACTGCGCGACAAGAACAAGATCATGCCGTCGGTCAAGTTCCTGCAGGACGCAGGTTTGGCACGCTAAGCATTCCGCTTATGCTTTGGGGGCACATTTTGCCCTCAAAGCTCGTCTGGCCGCTTGCCCTCGGCAACAGCTTGCGCAAGCAGGTTCGGCACACCCCAGGAGGCCGGGTCCTTGGTCGCATATTCCGCGATGCGCCGCTCTATTTCCGGCAAGTCGACACGCCCCGCCCAATGCATTGGCCCGCCGCGCCAGCGCGGGAATGCATAGCCGTAGATCATCACCAGATCGATATCGGCGGAACGTGCGGCAATGCCTTCTTCCAGAATACGAAAGCCTTCCTCGACCATCGCGGCGGTCGCGCGGGCAACGATTTCCTCGTCGCTGAAGGCTCGACGCTCGATACCAGCGCGCTTTGATTCTTCGATGACGATGGCGTCGATCAGCGCCGAAGGCGTCGCCGTGCCGCCCTCGTAATCGTACCAGCCCGCATTGGTCTTGCGACCGAGGCGACCCGTTTAATTCACGATGCGGTCAGCAACGGGAATGTAGCGAAAACCTGCCTTGGTCTTCCAGCCCAGACGTTTGCGGTTGGCATAGGCAATGTCGAGACCAGAGAGGTCCTGCACCTCGTATGGACCCATCGCCATACCAAAGCCACGCATGGCGGCATCAATCTGAGCGGGCAACGCGCCTTCAATCAGCATGATATCGCAGGTCTGGCGATAGCGGGTCAGAATGCGATTGCCGATGAAACCGTCGCAAACACCGGCCAATACGGGGATTTTCTTCATCCGCCCGGCAAGGCGCAAGGCCGTCGCGAGTGTTTCAGGGCTGGTGTCGTGGGCGCGGATCACTTCGAGTAGCTTCATCACATGGGCGGGGCTGAAGAAATGCAGCCCCAGAAAGCGGGCGGGATTGCGCACCACTTCGGCAATGTGATTGACGTCGAGATAAGATGTGTTGGTCGCGAGAATGGTCGTTTCCGGCAATGCGGCATCGAGCGCCGTAAAGACTGCGCGTTTGACATCGATATCCTCAAACACCGCCTCAATCGCAATATCGGCTGCGGGCAATGCATCATAGCCGACATGGAAACTGAACCGCGCCGCCTGATCCGCTTCGGCTTTTTCCGGTGTGGATTTTCCGCGCACGACCGCCTCGCCGTAGAGCTTGGCGATATTGGTGCGAGCACGCGTCGCGCCTGCTTCATCGGTCTCGACCAACGCTACATCGATGCCAAGCCCGGCCAGCGCATAGGCTATGCCTGCGCCCATCGTGCCGCCGCCAACCACTACTGCGGAGGCGATATCCGCGCCACCAGTCTTGCCCTGTCCCATTACCGCGCGCTCGGCGAAAAAGACATGGCGCAAAGCGGCCGCCTGATCACTAGACTTCAGCTCCAGAAAGACGGCGCGCTCTTGTGCCAACCCGTCATTCAAAGGCAGCGTGCATGACGCCTCGATCAGATCGATGGCCTTTTGCGGCGCAATCTGGTTCGGGCTGCGTTTTGCCACCTGCTTGCGGGCCGCCTCAACCGCCGTGTTGTCGAGCACGGGGCCGCGCAATGCGCCGGTCGCCGGGCGCTCCAGCCAGGAATAGCGCCGCGCGGCTTCCACCGGATTGTCGGCCAGAGCATCGAGAAGGCCGATCTTTTCCGCCTCGGCGGCACCGATCACCTTTCCTTCGGAGATCAGCGACAGCGCATTCTCCAGCCCGACCAGTCGCGGCAGACGTTGTGTGCCGCCAGCGCCCGGCACCACGCCGAGCGTCACTTCCGGCAAGCCAACCGTTGCGTTCAGCGCTGCAATACGCACAGCGCAAGCCAGCGCCAGCTCCAACCCGCCACCGAGCGCCGCACCGTTGATGGCGGCAACAACCGGCACCGGAAAGGTCTCGATACGGCTGACAATATCCGGCAGATGCGGCGGTTGCGGCGGCGCAGAAAATTCCTTCGCATCGACCCCGGCCACAAAAGTCCTGCCCGCCCCAGTCAGAACGACCCGTCCGACACCTGCCGCCTGTGCCCCGTTCAGCGCCGCCATCAGCCCTTCACGCACCGCACGCGATGTGACGTTGACGGGCGGATTATCGATGGTGATCAGCGCAATGCCGTCATCGATAGACAGGTGGACCGGATCGGACATAGACACGGACATGGGACACGCTCTTTACAAATGAGGGTGGAAGCCGCCGGAAACGGCCATGATCTCGCCCGTAACAAAACGGGCCGGTTCCGAAGCGAAATAAGCGACCGCCTCGGCAATTTCCTCCGGCTCGGCCATGCGCCGGTTATAGGCTCTCGACACCAGCCGCGCGGCGTTTTCGGCGGGCATGGTCTGGGTGACAGATGTGCGTGTCAGCCCCGGCGCGACGGCATTGACGGTAATCGCGGGCGCAAATTCTTCCGCCAGACTGCGTGTGAGCGAGGCGATCGCCGCCTTGCCCGCCGCATAATCCGCCTGCCCACCCTCACCGCCGAACACCACCGATGCGAAGTTGACGATCCGTCCAACCCCGCGCTCCAGCATGCCCGGCGCAAAGGCGCGGATCAGGTGGAAACTGCCCATCAGATTGAGGTCGAGCGTGGCGCGAAACCGCGCCTCGTCCATTTCCAGAAAGGGCGTGTAAAGCTGGGAAGAGCGAATGCCGCCAACTGTGTTCACCAGCACATCGATACCGCCAAAGGCTTTGAGCGTCTCCGCGGCGAAAGCCTCCGCTTCCGCCGTCACGGTCACGTCGCCGCGCAGGGTAACGATATTCAGTTCCGGAAATCCCTCCGACAACAGGGCGGCTGTTTCACCAAGCCTTGTGCCGGAAATATCGGTCAGTGCCAGTTGCCGTGCGCCGTCCGCAACGAGCCGTCGAATGATGGCGCGGCCCATCGGGCCTCCAGCACCTGTTACGACGACACGCGGTCCGGCGATGCGGTTGGCACTGTTGATAGTCACTTGCGGTTCCTCTCATATTCTTCACGCAACTCGTTGCGCAGCGCGAATTTCTGGATCTTGCCGGATGCCGTCGCAGGCAGACGGTCACGCAGTTCCAGACGCTCGGGGAAATACTGGCGCGCCAAATGCTGCGCACCAAGGAACGAAATCATACTGTCGAAATCAACCGTCTGGCCAGACCGCGCGACGATGAAAGCGCAGGCGCGTTCACCCAGACGCTCGTCGGGATAGGCGACAATGGCCACCTGCTGCACGGCGGGGTGCTTGTAGAGAAGCGCTTCCACCTCAACGACGGGGATGTTTTCCGCGCCGCGAATGATCACATCCTTCGAACGACCGCAGATACGGATATAGCCTTGCGCATCCATGCGCGCGATGTCGCCCGTATCAAACCAGCCATCGGCATCGGTATTGTTCCATTGCGGGCGCTTCAGATAGCCGACGAAATTCGAGCAGCCGCGCACGAAAAGCTCGCCCTCATGTCCCGCCGGAGCAGGCTTGCCATCGGACCCGCGCACTTGCAATTCCATGCCGGGCAAGGCTGGACCGTCGGTGTTCACTGAACGGTCATCCGGGTCTTCCGGCGGCACGACGGACACTGCGCCGTTTTCCGTCATGCCCCAGGCGGAAATCACCTTCGCGCCCAGAATGCGATTGCCACGTTCGACAAGCGGACCCGGAATGGCTGTTCCTGCGCAGAGGAAAATACGCAGGGAAGACGCATCCGTGCCTCCGTCCTCAACCGCCGTGGACAAATCCATCAGGAACGGTGTGGAGGCCATGGTGAAGGTCACGCGCTCTTCCGCAATCACCCTTGCGGCCAGCGCCTTGTCCCAGAGATCGAGCAGGACCATGCGCGCTTGCAGCATGAACGGCATCAGGAAACCGTACATGAAGCCGGTCTGGTGCGCCATCGGCGAAGCCATCAGGACGATATCGTCCGTGCCAAGCCCAAGACGGGCGGCATAGGCAACCAGATTGGAATACATCGTATTGGCGGTGTGCATCACGCCTTTCGGCTCGCCGGTCGTGCCGGATGTGTAGATCAGCTGGCAGACATCATTGGCGTCGCCACGCACCGTCAGGGAGTAATCACGCAGACCCGGCGCATTATCGAATGCAGGGTCCATCAGTAGCGCATCGAAACTATTGTCGCCTGCTCCGCCCGCCACGATCACATGCTGCAAATCCGGCAGATCGGGGCGCAAACCTGCGGCCATGGCTTCATGGTCGAAATCGCGGAACACCTTCGGCACGACAAAGGCCTTCACCTCGCCATGCTTCAGCATGAACCGCAGCTCGTGCTCGCGGAAGATCGGCATGACCGGATTGAAGACGATGCCGAGGCGTCGGCAGGCGATATAGAGAACGACAAACTCCCATGAATTGGGCAACTGGCAGGCCAGAACATCGTCCTTGCCCAATCCAAGACGCCGCAGCCCCTCCGCTGCGCGCCAGGACAGATCCTCCATCTGTTTCCAGGTCAGGTCGCGTCGTGCGCCCGAAGATACGGCAATGCTGGTCATCGCCAGCGCATCGGGCTTGGCTTCAAGGCACTCTTCGAAATAGTCCAGCAATGTCTTGCCTGGCCAGAAGCCTTCGGCCTCCATCTTCGCACGGCGGGGCTCGATCAGCACAGCGTCGAATTTCATGGTTTCTTCCTCCCAATCATTGTCGGCGCATTGTCAGCCGCTGACCGCGGCCCTTCCCGCACGTTCGCGTGCGATGATGTTTTTCATAATATGTGCGGTGCCGTCGCCGATCTGCAGGCCGAGCACATCGCGCAGGCGCTGCTCGAACGGCAGTTCGTTGGAATAGGCTGCATGGCCGTGGATCAGCAGGCAGGCATGGATCGCCTCATAGGCCAGAAGCGGCGGCCACCACTTGGCCATGGCAGCCTCGGCCACATGCGGCATACCCTGATCCTTGAGCCACAGCGCATTGAGCGACAGAAGCCGCGCTGCCTCCACCTTGGTATCGAAATCGGCAAGCTGATGCGTGATGCCCTGAAATGCCGCCAACGGCTTGTCGAAGGCCTTGCGTTCCTTGATGTAATCCCACGCTTCATCCAGCGACTGGCGGGCAGCGCCAAGACATTGCAGGCCAATCAGCGAGCGCGAGAAATCGAAGCCCTGCATGACCTGCACGAAGCCCTTGCCCTCTTCGCCGAGCAGATGATCCACCGGCACCCGCACATTGTCGAAGAAGATCGAGCCGCGCCCGATCGCATGCTGACCGACATCGACAAAACGTGTGGTGGAAATGCCGGGCAGGTCCATCGGCACGAAAATGGCCGAGATGCCCCGCGCCTTGTCTTCCGGCTTGCCGGTGCGGGCAAACACCACCGCGCCCTTGGCCTGATCTGCCGCGGAGATCGACGTCTTTTCACCGTTGATGACGTAGTGGTCGCCGTCGCGCTCCATCTTGAGGCCAAGATTGGCGGCATCCGATCCGCCACGCGGTTCGGTCAGTGCGATGGCAAGCATCAATTCGCCTGCGATGAGCTTCGGCAGCCATTCGCGCTTGATCTCGGGATTGGCGAATTTCGCCAATATCTGCCCGTTCAGCGAGGCGAGCACATTGATATAGCCCATGTTGAAATCGCCACGGGCGATTTCCTCGATAATGACGCCTGAATAGAGCGCGCCGGAACCGAGCCCGCCGAATTCTTCCGGCAGTTCAGGGGCGATGAGGCCGAGGCTACCCATTTCGCGCACCAGCTCAGGGCCGAAGTTGCCCGACTTTTCCCGGGCCTGATAACCCGGCGTGAGACGGTCCCTTGCGAACTTGCGGGCGAGGTCGCGCAGTGCGTTGATCTCATCGGTATCGAAAATGGTCGGATACATGGCTACCTCACTGACCCGGACGTCAACGAGGAGGCGCAAAGGCGCTTATGGGGCATTGAAATGCACAGCATTGGCCCTCCTCCCAGATAGACGTCTGCATATGTTTGTTGTCTTGGCCGGATATGCGGCGCGCCTTGCAACAGGCGCGCCGACCGGTCCTAGCTGGGCGGACTTATTTCGCAAATTTGCGGAAATCAGGCTTGCGCTTTTCGCGGAAGGCGACGCCGCCTTCCTTGCTTTCTTCGGTATCGTAGTAGAGCGACAGAGCGCGCATACCGAGAGCACCGATGCCCCGGATGTTTTCGCTGTCGGCATTGAACGAAAGCTTGGCGAGCGCCAGAGCGGTCGGCGAGCGTTCCATCAGCTCGGCCACCCAGCGATCCACTTCCGCATCCAGCTCCTCATGCGGGACAACCGCATTGGCAAGGCCCCATTCCAGTGCCTGCTGCGCGGTATAGCGTTTGTTCAGATACCAGATTTCGCGGGCGCGCTTTTCACCGATGACGCGGGCGAGATAAGCGGTCCCGAACCCCGGATCGACGGAACCTACCTTGGGACCAACCTGTCCGAACTGCGCCTTGTCGGACGCGATGGTCAGATCACAAACCGTGGCGAGAACATTGCCGCCGCCAATGGCAAAACCGTTCACGCGGGCGATCACCGGCTTCGGCACATCGCGGATCAGGCATTGCAGCTCGTCGACCGGCAGGCCGATCACGCCGCGACCGTCATATTGCCCGTCATGGGCCGACTGATCGCCGCCGGTGCAAAACGCCTTGTCGCCAGCGCCCGTCAGCACAATGGCGCCAATGGACTTGTCCCAGCCTGCCTTCTGGAAAGCATGGATCAGCTCGTCAATCGTATGACCGCGAAAGGCATTGTACTTGTCGGGACGGTTGATGGTGATCCATGCCGCACCACCGCGAACCTCATAGAGAATATCGGTATATTCAGTCATGGCTTCCTCCTGCAAACAGCATCCCGATCAAATCGGGAAACCTGCTCAAACTTCTTGTTCTGAGGCATTTTGCGACGCCGGGCGCTACCGCCCGGCTGCAAATGCTTAGCCGTGCATCGTCAGACCGCCGGAGACGCTGATCGTCTGTCCGGTGATGAAGGCCGCATCGTCACTCGACAGGAATACAATCGCGCCGGGCAGATCGTCCGGACGGCCAAGACGACCGAGCGGAACAGCCTTGGCAAAGGCAGTGCGTAGCTTTTCCTTGTCGCCCGCCGCTTCCATGAAGTTTTCCAGCATGGCCGTTTCGGTCACACCGGGGCAGACCGTGTTGAAGGTGATGTTGTTGCGCGAATGTTCGCGCGCCAGCGTTTTCATGAAGGCGATCACACCGGCTTTGCAGGCCGAATAAACTGACTCACCCGACGAGCCGCCGCGACCCGCATCTGAGCCGATCGACACGACACGACCGCCATTGCCACGCGCCACCATCGAGGCCAGAACCGGCTTGGTGATGTTCAGGACGGCACGCAGATTGATGTCGATGATCTTCGCCCAATAGTCCGGCTCGGACTTGAGAAAAGGCACAAACAGATCCCAACCGGCATTGTTGACCAGCACATCGACCGGGCCATATTCGGCCTCAAGCTTGGCTACTGCCGCACCCGTCGCATCGAAATTCGTCAGGTCCACGATCATCGCCGTGGCGTCGCCGCCCTTGGCCTTGATCACATCCACGACCTTTGCGGCGGCATCCGCGCTGATGTCGGCAACGACAACACGTGCACCTTCTTCGGCGAAACGTAGGCAAGTGGCTGAGCCAATCCCGCCGCCGCCGCCAGTTACGACAACTACTTTACCTTTTAGGCCGCGCATGGTGCCCTCCTTCCCAATGGCAGACTAAAGGTGCAACGCCTTATAACCACGATTATAAGTGCATTTATCGCCTTAGCCAGCTCCGAACCTCGGATCAAACTCCCATTTGAAATGGTTACAGCCAGCAGAAATTTATGTCAATATATTTACGTTATTTTATATGCCACACTCTCTTGACCTAAAGTCGAAGGACGTACACTCTGTCGCCGACAACCGAAGCGGAAAACATGACAAAGACCACAAAAGAGCGCGCAAAATTTACCGACCTGTCCCTGGGTCTCAGCAACCGGCTGTTCTTCCGGATGTATCAATGCGCCAACATGCTGCATAAAACGGGCACGCGCGCGCTCGAAGAATATGGAATCACCACCCAGCAATGGGCCGTGCTCGGAGCGCTGACGCGTACGAATTTTGAAAATGGCGTCGCGGTGGGCGATCTCGCCACCTTCCTGCTAGTCAGCCGTCAAAATCTGGCGGGCGTCCTGTCACGACTGGAAAGTCTCGGCTATATCGAGCGCGCCGTATCGGAAACCGATAATCGCTCCCGCCTCATCCGGCTGACTGAAAAGGGCCTTAGCCTCTGGGACGAAAATATGCGCCCCGTCATCACCGGCTATTACGAGGAAGCGCTGGACGGATTCTCGACCGAGGACAAGATCCACATGCTGCATTACCTCGACAAGATGCTGCACAATTTCAAAGCCATTGACCCCGAAGCGACCTCAACCGAAGACGCTGCCGAATAGAATAAAGGCGGCAGATCAATCCGCCGCCTTCTGCATCGGGGTTACAGACCGGCCCGCTCTTTCGCGTCTGCAACAAGCGCCTTGGCAATGACGATCTGCTGGATTTGCGTCGTGCCTTCATAGATGCGGAACAGACGCGCATCGCGATAAAGCTGCTCGGCGCGATATTCACGAATATAGCCGTTGCCGCCATGCACCTGCACATTGCGGTCAGCAATGCGCCCCACAGCTTCCGAGGCAAACATCTTTGCGCAGGACGCCTCGACACTGACATTCTGCCTGGCGTCGCGCTTGCGCGCTGCATCCAGCACCATGCAGCGCGCCGCATAGGCATCCGCCTTTGAATCCGCGAACATCGCCTGCAAAAGCTGGAAGTCCGACAGAGGCTTGCCAAACTGGCGGCGGTTAACCGCATAATCCAGCATGTCGTCGATGATCCGGTCCGACAGACCAACGCAGGCAGCAGCGATATGCAGACGCCCTTTGTCGAGCACCTTCATGGCCGTTTTGAAGCCCTGCCCCTCGATGCCTCCGATCAGAGTAGAAGCGGGAACCCGGCAATCCTCGAAAATCACATCACAGACATGCGCGCCTTGCTGGCCCATTTTCTTTTCCGGCTTGCCAGTAGAGAGGCCGGGCGTACCGCGCTCAACAGCAAAGGCCGACACGCCCGCCGCACCTTTCTGGGTCGGATCGGTCCGCGCCATCACCGTGAACAGACCCGCATGCGGCGCATTGGTAATGAAGCGCTTGGTGCCGTTCAGCACATAGAAATCCCCATCCCTGCGCGCAGTCGTCTTGACCGCAGCCGCGTCCGAACCGACATCCGGCTCGGTCAGCGCAAAGGAACCGGTCAACTCGCCGGAGGCGAGAAGCGGCAGGTATTTTGCCTTCTGCTCATCGGTACCATCAATGGCGATGCCCTGCATTCCGATGCCGACATTAGTGGCGAAGATCGAGCGGAACGCAGGCGCAGCACGCCCCAGCTCGAACATAACCAGGACCTCCTCCTCCATCGTCAGCCCCAGGCCGCCGAACTCCTCCGGCGCGGTCAGGCCAAACAGGCCCATCTCCCGCATCTCGCTTAGAACATCCGCCGGGATGGCGTCGGTTTCGGCTACTTCAGCCTCCGCCGGGATCAGCCTGTCATCAACGAAACGGCGCAGCGTATCCAGAAATTGCGCCAGCGTATCGGAATCCATAGCCATGATATCCTCCCATGTATGGCAATATATTGTCATTTATACCCATATGCCATTTGAGGCAACAGGCTTTTAAAGCCGATATTTAGACGATGCGGTGAAAGAAGCTTGATAAATTGAGTAAATATATTTACCTTCTTTGGCGGGAAGATCGATCATGAAAGCCATTGTTTTGAAAGAGCGCGGCGCAGCTGGCGTTGCCTATATGGATATGCCGGGCCCAGCTTGCCCGCCGGGCTTTGCGCGGGTGCGGATGCTTGCCGCCTCGATCAATCGCGTTGATCTTTATATGCGGGACAATGGCGCGGGCATTACCCATGACCTCCCACTGATCATGGGCGTCGATGGTGCGGGCGAAGTGCTTGAAGCCCCGCAGGACAGCAGCTTGACCGCAGGCGACCGCGTCATACTCTATCCTTACGAATTTTGTGCCACCTGCCGTCCCTGCCTTGCCGGAGACCAGCCGCTTTGCCATTCGGCGCGCATTCTCGGCGAGCATCGCCATGGAACTTTTGCTGAAGAAGTGGTTCTGCCGGCGCGATCTCTGGTCAAGATCAGCAACAAGGCGGATAACAATCAGGCCGCCGTCCTCGGCGTCGCCTATCTGACAGCATGGCGCATGGTGTTCGGCAAAGCACCAACCGGCCCCGGCAGCGTGGTGTTGATCCAGGGTGCGGGCGGCGGCGTTGCCTATGCGGCCATGCAGCTTGCCCGCATGGCTGGCGCGCGCGTTATCGTCACCACATCCGGCGATGACAAGCTCAATCATTTCCGCAATCTCGGCGTCGAGGTCATCGACTATCGTAACGAGGATGTACCGAAGACTGTTCTGCGCCTGACCGGCGGCGAAGGCGCCGATCTCGTCATTGACAATGTCGGCGAACGGACATGGGGCGCAAGCCTGCGCAGTGCTGCGCGCGGCGGCCACCTCGTCACCTGTGGCGCGACGACAGGCGCTCACCCTTCCGCCGACATTCAACGCCTGTTCGTGCGCCAGATTTCCATTCACGGCTCAACCATGGGCAGCATGGAGGAGTTTATCCGCCTGATCCGCGCCTGGGAGACGGGCGGCTTTAAACCGCTGATCCACAGCGCCGTCACGCTGGAGAATGTACCTGCTGCCTTTGCCCAACTCGAAGATCCGGCCCGCATGGGCAAAATTCTGGTTCGCATCGCCTGAACTTGCCGAGAGGTTCTCATGTCTTATGAAAATATCCTTGTCACCGTCGAAGGACAGGTCGGCATCATCACATTGAACCGCCCGGAAGCGCTGAATGCGCTGAACCGGCAACTGACCGCCGAGCTTTCAGAAGCCGCAGCCGCCTTCGATGCCGATCCGGCCATCGGTGCCATCGTCATCACCGGCTCGGACAGGGCCTTTGCCGCCGGAGCAGACATCAAGGAAATCAAGGACAAGACATTCGCCGAAGTCTATGAGGAGCAGCTTATCACCTCGACTTGGGAAGGGCTGGCGCGGGTACGAAAGCCGACGATTGCCGCCGTTTCCGGCCATGCAATTGGCGGCGGCTGCGAGATCGCCATGATGTGCGACATGATCATCGCGTCCGAAACCGCGCGCTTTGCGCTGCCGGAAACCTCCATCGGCATTATTCCCGGCGCTGGCGGCACACAGCGCCTGACCCGGATCGTCGGCAAAGCCGTGGCGATGGACATGATTCTGAGCGGCCGCGCGCTTTCGGCCGCGGAAGCACAAAGCATGGGATTGGTGAGCCGCGTCGTACCAGCAGGCACACAAGTGGTGGAGGCGGTGAAGCTTGCCGCCAAGGTTGCAGCCTATTCCCAACACGTTGTTCAATTGGCCAAGGAAGCGGTCAACAAAGCTTATGAGACCCTCCTGCAGGAAGGCATTTATGTCGAACGTCGCCTGCTCTACTCAACCTTTGCGCTGGATGACCGCCGTGAGGGCATGAACGCTTTCGCCGAAAAGCGCCCGCCGCAGTTTCGTAACCGCTGAGATCGAAAGCGCGCATTACGAAGTCGGGTCACCGGAAAACTCTTCGCAACATCATAACCTGCGGCAAGGGCGCTAATTCAGTTTAGCGCACTTGCGCAGGTTAAACGCGCGCGATCTGGAAAAACCGGACCACACGAATTTTTTTAAGAAAACCATATTGATAAACTCCATCGCTGCCATAGCTCTCAATTAGAATTTACTGATTTATTGCCCTGCCTGTAGCTAACCACGGGTTTGGTCGCAGGCAGTTTTAATTGCGTATCGCGTGAAAAAATGAATGGCATTGAGGATGAAACGGAAAAACCAGCGTACGTGGCGTGACCGCCACTGACGTTCAGAGTATTTTCGACTAAAATAAATATTGTTTGACAGATATACATAAAATCAAAATTATTTTTTGCATTATTTAGCTGGTTAAAAGTCAAATAACAGAAATAAATTTGACATAGGAATATCTTGTCGGAATTAAGTTGTTAAAATTTCTTGACTTTATTTAATTTGCACTAATTTCACTTACGAAATCCAGCAAAAGTGCCGTTGATAAATAATAATTATACCGTTGATCGAGATCAATGACGCGAGATTAGCTCTCATATCATTGTCTGTGAAATTTCGTTTCATGCTCATAATCGCGCACGATTGGAGAATTGCATGGCCGATACGCACAGCGGACAGGTTGCGGTGGAAAAAGAACCGCACAAACTAACATTGTTTCCTTTGATTGCGCTCGTTCTTGGGTCGATGATTGGCGGGGGCGTCTTCAATCTACCATCGGACATGTCCCGGGCAGCATCGCCTGGCGCGGTGATTATCGGCTGGATCATCACCGGCATCGGCATGTTGATGCTGGCGAAGGTCTATCAATCGCTGGCCAATCGCCGCCCCGATCTCGATGCCGGACCTTATGCCTATGCCAAGGCCGGTTTCGGGTCGTTCATTGGATTCAACAGCGCCTGGGGATATTGGCTCAGTGCCTTTCTCGGCAATGTGGCCTATGCAGTGGCGATTTTCTCGGCGCTCTCCTTCTTCTTCCCGGTCTTTGGCGACGGCTCCAACCTGCCGTCGATCATCGGCGCATCCATCTGCCTTTGGCTGATCCACACGCTCGTCCTTTACGGCATCAAACAGGCGTCATTCGTCAATATCGTCACCACGATTGCGAAACTTGTGCCGCTGATGCTGTTCATCCTGATCGCCATCATTGCCTTCCACTGGGACAAGTTCACCTTCAATTTCTGGGGTCGAGGTGAAGAAGCGACCCTTGGCAGCATCACGCATCAGATCAAGAGCACCATGCTGGTGACCTTGTGGGTGTTCATCGGCATCGAAGGTGCCAGTGTTTATTCAGCCCGCGCGGCCAACCGCAAGGATGTGGGGCGCGCAACCGTCATCGGTTTCCTTGGCGCGCTCGGCATCTATGTGCTGGTGTCGCTGCTGTCGACCGGCCTGATGAGCCAGCCGGAACTGGCCGGACTGAAGGTGCCGTCCATGGCTGGTGTCTTCGAACCGCTTGTCGGCCATTGGGGCGCACTGCTCATCAATGTCGGCCTTCTGATTTCGGTTGGCGGTGCCTTTTTGTCGTGGACCCTGCTTTGCGCGGAAATCCCGTTTTCCTGCGGTCGCGACGGCACATTCCCGAAATGGTTTGCGGTCGAGAACAAGAACGGCTCGCCCGCCCACGCATTATGGGCGACGAACCTCGCGATCCAGTTCTTCATGCTGCTCACCTATTTTTCCGAAAGCGCCTACCAGTTCTTCTACTTCATCGCGTCGGTCGCCATTCTGCCGCCCTATGTGTTCTCAGGCGCTTTCGCTCTGAAACTTGTGCTCAGCGGCGAAACCTACAGCGCCAACAGCAAGGCGCGGCATCGCGACCTGTGGGTGAGCCTGATCGCAACCCTCTATGGCGTCTGGCTCGTCTATGCAGCGGGATTAAGCTTCCTGCTGATGTGCACGGTGCTCTTTGCACCCGGCATTCTGGTTTACGCGAAGGCCCGCAAGGAACATGGCGAGCCAATCTTCGAAGGATACGAGGTGTGGATCGCAGCAGGCATTACCCTGCTGGCTCTGGTCGCCATCTATCTGATGTGGACGGGGGTCATCACACCATTCTGACATGTTCATCCGTGGGAACGGTCCTTTGCCGGCTTTCAAGATGACGCAACCGGACCGGCACAGCCATCCCACCCAGACCACTGGTTTCAAACAGGAGCATCGAGATGAGACAATTTGGAGTGCATTCGGAAGTCGGCAAGCTGCGCACGGTGATGGTTTGCAGCCCTTCGCTGGCCCATCAACGACTGACCCCAGCCAATTGCCATGACCTTCTGTTCGATGACGTTATCTGGGTCCACGAAGCCCAGAAGGACCATTTCGACTTCGTGCTCAAAATGCGCGAACGCGGCGTGGAAGTTCTGGAAATGCAGGACCTGCTCGCTGAAACGCTGAACGACAAGGAAGCGCGGCAGTTCGTGCTCGACCGGCGCATTCTCGCCAATCAGGTGGGACGCAATGTTGCCGACTCCATGCGCCCATGGCTGGACGAACTGCCGTCGAAAAACCTTGCCGAGTTTCTCATTGGCGGCGTGGCCGTTTCCGACCTTCCCGATATATGGGGCAAGGAACTGATGCTCGACGTGCTGGGCGGTACGGAATTCATCATTCCGCCAATCCCCAACACGCTTTTCCAACGCGACTCGTCCTGCTGGATTTATGGCGGTGTGACGGTCAACCCGATGTTCTGGCCAGCACGTCAGCCGGAAACGCTGATCCAGCGCGCCATCTATAAATACCACCCGGAATTCAAGGATGGTGATTTCAAGATCTGGTGGGGTGACTTCGACGCCGATCACGGCAATGCCACGATGGAAGGCGGCGACGTCATGCCGATCGGCAATGGCACCGTGCTGATCGGCATGGGCGAACGCACGACCTATCAAGCCGTCGGCCAGGTAGCCGAAGCGCTGTTTGCCGCAAACGCCGCGACCCGCGTCATCGCCTGCGTGATGCCGAAGAGTCGCGCGGCCATGCATCTCGATACAGTATTCAGCTTTTGCGACCGCGACCTCGTGACCATTTTTGGCGAAGTGGTGGACCAGATCCGCTGTTTCAGCATCTACCCCGGCGACGATGGCAAAATCACCGTCCGACCGGAAACCAAGCATCTTCTGGAAGTGGTCGCCGAAGCGCTTGAGCTGAAGAAATTGCGCTCGGTCGCAACAGGCGGCAACGCCTATGAAGCCGAGCGCGAGCAGTGGGACGACGGCAACAATGTCGTAGCGCTGGAACCCGGCGTGGTGGTCTCCTACGACCGCAACACCTACACCAACACGCTGCTGCGCAAGGCCGGCGTTGAAGTCATCACCATTCGCGGCTCGGAGCTTGGCCGTGGTCGAGGCGGCGGGCATTGCATGACCTGCCCCATCTGGCGCGATCCGGTTTGATCACCGGACACTCATCGCAACGTTATTTAGTTTTGGAGACGTATCATGAGCTTTAATCTGCGCAATCGTTCGCTTCTCACGGTGCAGGATTACACGCCGCGCGAGTTTCGCTTCCTGCTGGATCTGGCACGCGATCTGAAGCGCGCCAAATATGCCCGCACTGAACAAAAGCACCTGTCGGGCAAGGAAATCTGCCTCATTTTCGAAAAAACCTCCACACGCACGCGCTGCGCCTTCGAAGTCGCCTGTTCCGATCAGGGCGCCAATGTCACCTATCTCGATCCGGCCGGTTCGCAGATCGGCCACAAGGAATCCTTCAAGGATACCGCGCGTGTTCTGGGCCGCATGTATGACGCCATCGAATATCGCGGCTCATCCCAGACCGGCGTGGAAACGCTGGCCAAATATGCGGGCGTACCGGTCTATAACGGCCTGACCGATGAATACCATCCGACCCAGATGCTGGCCGACGTGCTGACAATGTGGGAACACAGCGACAAGCCGATCCCCCAAATCAAATATGCCTATGTCGGCGACACGCGGTCCAATATGGGCCATTCGCTGATGATCGTCGGCTGCCTGATGGGCATGGATGTGCGCATCTGTGGACCGAAGGACCTGTGGCCTGCCGAAGAGTATCGGAAGATCGCCGAGGAACTCGCAGCAGCATCGGGCGCAAAGCTGACCATCACCGATGATGTCAAGGCTGCGGTCAAGGATGTGGATTTCATCCATACCGACGTCTGGGTGTCGATGGGCGAGCCGAAGGAAGTCTGGGCCGAACGCATCAAGCTCCTGAAGCCCTATCAGGTCAACGCAGCGCTGATGAAAGCCGCGGGCAACGCGCAGGTGAAGTTCATGCACTGCTTGCCTGCCTTCCATGACACGGAAACCGTGGTGGGCAAGCAGATCGCCGATCAGTTCGGCATTTCGGATGGTCTCGAAGTGACGGACGAAGTGTTCGAATCCCACGCCAATATCGCTTTCGAACAGGCGGAAAACCGCCTGCACACCATCAAGGCTCTGCTTGTGGCAACGATTGGAGATTGAGGATGCGCATCGTCATCGCATTGGGCGGCAACGCCCTTTTGCGGCGCGGCGAGCCAATGACAGCCGAGGTGCAACGCAAGAATATCCGCACTGCTGTCGAGGCCATCGCGCCGATCACCAAGGACCATCAGGTCATCATCACCCATGGCAACGGCCCGCAGGTGGGGCTGCTTGCCTTGCAGGGCGCAGCTTACAAGCCCGACGAAGCCTATCCGCTGGACGTGCTTGGCGCACAGACGGAAGGCATGATCGGCTATATGCTCGAACAGGAACTTGGCAATGTTCTGCCGTTCGATATTCCCATCGCCACCGTCCTCACCATGGTTGAGGTGGATGGTGACGATCCCGGTTTCCAGAACCCGACCAAGTTCGTCGGCCCGGTCTATTCGAAAGACGATGCCGACCGCATCCGTGGCGAAAAAGGTTGGGTCTTCAAGCAGGATGGCGACAAGTGGCGAAGGGTTGTGCCATCGCCGTTGCCAAAGCGGATATTCGAAATACGCCCGCTGAAATGGCTGCTTGAAAAGGACACCATTCTCATCTGCGCGGGCGGCGGCGGCATTCCCACCATGTATGAAAAGGGCAAGGAGCGGTCGCTTGGCGGTGTCGAGGCTGTCATCGACAAGGATCTGGCCAGCGAACTTCTGGCGCGTGAACTCAATGCCGACCTCTTCATCATGGCGACGGATGCCGAGGCGGTCTTCACCGACTGGGGCAAGCCGACGCAAAAGGGCATCCACGAAGCGACGCCGGAAGCACTCTCTCAATACCAGTTTCCGGCAGGCTCCATGGGACCAAAGGTGGATGCCGCCTGTAACTTCGCCAAGGCGACGGGAAACTCCGCCGCCATCGGCGCACTGGCTGACATTCCCGCTATTGTCGATGGCAAGAAGGGCACGATCGTCAGCACGGGCTTTCCGAAACTAACCTGGCACTGAATTAAGTATTAAAACTCCGGTCTTTGGTGAAAGATCGGAGTTTTCTTTGTTTAAACTTACGCCTACACTCAATTCACTACCGGGGAGACCATAGAGTGAGCGAAAGCGAACAGGGTTCAACAAGCGGCGTCCGCCCTCCATCCATGCTGGATGCCCTGGTGCCTTGTATCGCACTGATCGTCTTTCTTGCCCTTTCCTATTATCTGTTCGGTGACGAGGCTTCGTCCGGCCCCAATCAGATCGCCCTTGCAGTCTGCGGTATGATCGCCGCAGGTGTGGCCTACAAGAACGGATCGACATGGTCCGCTGTCCGCGCATCCGTCGTCGACGGTATCGCCGCTGGCTTGCCCGCCATTCTCATCCTGATGGCGGTGGGCGCACTGATCGGCACATGGGCGCTCAGCGGCACGATCATATCCATGGTCTATTATGGGCTGAAACTGCTTAACCCCGATTATTTCTATGCCACGACTGCCATTGTTTGCGCTGCTGTCGCATTCAGCATCGGCAGTTCCTGGACTGTCGCGGGCACCATCGGCATCGGGCTGATGGGCGTGGCAGCCCATATGAATCTGTCGCCCGCCATTACGGCGGGGGCCGTCATTTCCGGCGCCTATTTCGGCGACAAGGCATCGCCGCTATCCGATACGGTCAATCTGGCGGCAGCGTCCGCCGGTTCGGAAATATTCGACCACATCAGAGAATCTCTCTGGGTATCGATCCCGGCTTTGCTTCTGGCGATTGTACTTTTTGGCCTTCTGGGTGAGCAGAACGATTTTGACGCCAGTTCTCTTCTGACGAAGATCGACAGCCAGATTCAGGTTTCGCTCTGGGCTTTCCTGCCGTTGCTGCTGGTCTTCATGCTGTCGGTCGCACGGGTTTCACCCGTCGTGGCGATATTCAGCGGCGCTCTGGCCGGAGCGATCCAGGGCGTCATTATGGACCCGCAGCGCGTGATCACTTTTGCCAATGATGCCGCGCTGCCCAGCGCGCTTGCGCTTTTGAAAGGCGCATGGCTGGCGCTGGCCACCGGCTATACGAGTTCCGTTGGTGACCACGACATCGATATCATTCTCAGCCGTGGCGGTATGGCCAGCATGATGACGACCATCTGGCTTATCATCACCGCGCTCGCCTTTGGCGCGGTGATCGAACATGCAGGCATTCTCAATCGCCTGATCGGCCCGATGATCCGCCGTACCAAATCCGATGCCGGTCTGGTCACCACCGTTGCCGGGACCGCCGTGCTGACAAATGTGGTCACGTCCGATCAGTATATTTCAATTGCCCTGCCGGGACGCATGTTCAAACAGGCCTTTGCCAGCCGGGGCCTCGCGCCAGCCCTCCTGTCCCGCGTGATCGGCGACAGCGCAACCGTGACCTCGCCTCTGATACCATGGAACAGCTGTGGTGCTTACATGGCGGCGGCACTTGGGGTCAGCACCACTGCCTATGCCGCCTTTTGCTTCTTCAACATCATCAACCTGCTGCTATCTATCGGCTTCACGCTGCTCGGTTGGCGCGTGCTTCGAGTCACCCCCAAGACGGGCGTCTAGCTGACGATCCCTTTCCTGCGATAGAGCAGCCAAAGGAACCAGATACCGCCCACCAGCGAAGCGATGAGACCCGGCGACATTGGCCATGGATAGGCGATATTGCGCCCCAACCAGTCGGCGAAGATCAACATCAACGCACCGACCAGCGCCGCTGCCGATAAACGAACCCCTATGGTGCGAAAGCCAAGCAGCGACACGAAATGCGGAACCATCAGCCCTATGAAGCTGATGGGGCCGACAGTCAGTGTTGCAGCAGTTGTCGCCACGCCTGCGATCAGCAGCAAAACCCCACGGCTTTGCGGCACCTTCAATCCGATAGCGCGGGTGGTGGTATCGCCAAGCGGGAATATTTCAAGCGGGCGTTTCAAAAGCATCGCCGCGAGGAAAACGACCAGCGCACAGACACAAACCAGAACGGCATCGCTGCTGCCGACATTGCCCATGGACCCGGAATACCAGTTCAAAAGCCCTGCCACACGCGGGTTGCCGCTGGCGAGAAGCAGGATCATCAGGGCGTGAAAGGCACTGCCAAGACCGACGCCCACCAGCAGAACCCGCTCCGGCTGAAACGCCATGCGTTTACCGATCAGCGCAATCGCTGCCAGAACGACAAAAGCGCCAATGGTGGCAACCGCCAGTTTGGACATACCACCGGCATTGGGCAGAAACAGCACCGCGACAGCCAGACCGACCCCAGCACCATAACCGATCCCCAACAGATCGGGGCTCGCCATCGGGTTTCTCAATGTGCCCTGCAAGATCACGCCTGCAATGGCCAGACACACGCCAGCGCCAGCCGCCGCAAAGATGCGCGGGACGCGCCAGAAACTCGCCGCCATATCCGTCACATCTGGCAGGCTGAAAGCCCAACCTTGCGCGTTCTTCGCCACCAGAAATGACAAAGCCGCGCTCAAGACACATAGGCCACAAAGCAAGAGCAGCGCTCTCCCCGGATGCTTGAGAGCGTTGGTTTCCGATGCCGCTTCCCCTATTTGCGGCGCACTGCCAAGCCGCACGCGCGTTGCGAGGATCACCAAGACGGGTCCGGTGAAGAGACCCGCTGCAGCGCCAGCCGGAATATTGCCGACAAAGGGCGTAATTGCCCGCAAAAGCTGATCAACGCCCACGAGCAAAAGCGCCCCCAGAATGGCCGACCATGCCAGACGCCGCCCGTCATAGCCCGGCGCAAAGGAGCGTGCCAGATTGGGAGCAGCAAGCCCCACCATCCCGATTAGCCCGAGGCTGCTGGTGACGATCGCAGCCATCGCCGCAGCCGCTGCCAACAGTACCAGCCGCATGAAGGCCGGAGAGACACCGAGCCCCTTGGCCTGACCATCGCCCAGCGATAGAAGGTTAAGCGGTCGCTGCAACAGCAAAATCAGCACAGTCAATGGCAGCAGACGCGGCAGAAGATAGAGGAAGACCTCCCATCCGCCCTGTTGCAGGGAACCTGCCTGCCAGGTCAGAAGATTGATCAGATAATCATGGTTGAACAGGACAAGCAGGCTGAAAACAGCGTTGCAGTAAAGCCCCACCATCAACCCAGCCAGCACGACGGTCGTGGATGAGAACCGCCCTGCCGAAGCGACCAGCAGGGAAATGCCGAGCGCCACGGCAGCGCCTGCAAGCGCGATGGGTTCGCTGCCGAAGGTCCACAGGCCGGGTGCAAAAACAAGCGCGAGAGCAAGGGCGATCTGCGCGCCAGATGCAACGCCAAGCAAGCCCGGCTCTGCCAGTGGATTGCGCAGCACGGTCTGGAAGACGGCACCGCCCAACCCCAACACCCCACCCACCAGAAGCCCCACGGCAAGGCGTGGCAGAAAACTGTAAAAGCCGATTACATGGCGCGGATCGTCAAGATCGGGGGCCATGATAATGCGCAACCATTCAGCAGGCTTTGCAATGCTGAGAAAGCCCTGAACGACAAGCAGCAGAACCAGAACGAAGGCAATGATCAGCACGGGCCAGCGAAGCGAAAAATGCCGTTGCGCATGTTCCTGACCGGACGAAACAGAACCGATACTCATCACCGCAACCTCACGCCTTTTCCGGCATCTGCGTCAGGGCAGATGCGATCAGCCCCGACAGATGCACCGCAGACGCCATGCCGCCAAAGGGGTGAAACTGGTTCAGCCAGGCAACGCGTTTGTTGCGCACAGGGGCGAGCAATTTCCACATGGCGTTTTGTTGCAGCGAACGCTCCGTCTGAAGCCGTTGCGATGGAATATCAACCACCAGAAATGCGGCATCGGGGTTGTCCTTCAGCCGGTCGAGACCGGCGCGCGCCATGCCGGTTCCGTTGACCGGCCCCGTCCAGATATTGGCAAGGCCGAGCTTGCGCAGCACGGCATCCGGCAGCGTACCCGCGCCATACATGGTCATCTCACGCCCGCCAATATCGGGCAGCATGATCCCGACAGGATGGTGATGCCCGGCAAGCTTGGCCCGCGCCTCGGCAAAGCGGTCCTCGGCCATTTGCGCAATCGCATCTGTGGCGGAACGCGGCACGCCGCACAGTTCGGCCACGCGGTTGAGAATATCGACGGCAAGCTGATAGCGCTCAACATTGGGTGTGGTGATACTTGGCACCAGCTCCACCCGTGCCACATCTGCAATGCGCGGCGTCATGACCATATTATAGTCGGTGGCGATGATAAAATCGGGCCGCAATTCCGCCAGCGCTTCAAGATTGATTTCCCAGAACGGCCCGACATCGGCAACGGTGTCAGGCAGAACCGGCAACGCCATGCGCTGACGGTAGAAACTCGTATCGGAAAGCCCCACCGGCACGATGCCCAAAGAAAGCATAGCTTCTGCCGCCGCCCAGTCTATCGACACAATGCGCGGCGCATCCGCTGCCCGTGCCTGATGCAGAAAGCCGGAAGGCCCCGCGCAAAGCGCGAGGCCCGATCCCGACAACAAGCCGAGTAATATCTGGCGACGGGTCAGCAAAGCACTCGCCTTAGAAACTGACCTTCACCCGGCCAATGACCGAGCGACGATCACCTTCATAGCAGCTCACGGTATCTTCGCAGGTCGTGAAATACTTCTTGTCGAAGAGGTTCGTCGCATTGAGCTGGAAGGTCATGTCCTTGTATTTGTAGCTCACACCCGCATCGACCAATGTGCGGCCATCAACCTTGACGGTATTGGCCTTGTCACCATAGCTGGAGCCGACATAACGTACGCCGCTACCAAGGCTCAGCCCTTCCAAAACGCCGCTGTTGAATGTGTAGTTGAGCCATGCCGAGGCCTGATGTTCAGGCACCATTGTGGACTGCTTGCCGATATAGGCGGCAGCGTCTTCAGTGATTTCAGTATGGGTGTAGGTATAGGAGCCAATGAAGTCCCAACCATAGGAAAGGTTGACCTTGCCTTCCAGCTCCAGACCGCGCGAATGGACTTCGCCGGTTGCCTGCGGACCATCAAGATAGCTGTAGGAAACCACATTGGACTTCACGATGTCGAACCATGCCATCGTGAACAGACCATCGAATTCCTTCGGCTGGTATTTCACACCAGCTTCCCACTGACGCCCTTCCGACGGATCGAAGGTGTTGCCGCTATTGTCCATACCGAGATTGGGAACGAAGGATTCCGAATAGCTGACATAGGGCGCAATGCCCCAAGGCGTGACATAGGTGACGCCGGCGCGACCGCTGAACTTGCCGATATTCTGATCCGTATCGCTGTCATCGAGACGGTTATGGTTGTCGAGATTCAGCCAGTCATAGCGACCACCGAGTGTCACGATCCAGCTATCGTTGAACTTGATCTGATCCTGCGCATAAATGCCGGTCTGGTTATATTTCTGGCGATAGCTCTGCGTCAGTGTCGTCGGCACGGCGATGGGAATACCGTAAGACGGGTTGAACGGATTGAGGCTTGGCGCCGGATCGCGATATTGCGAGACGTCGGAGTCGGAATAGGAATAGTCGAGACCGAGCAGCGCTTCATGCGCGATATTGCCGGTTTCAAATTCGGCAACTGCCTGATTGTCTACGACAAAGCCGCTCATATTCTCGTCAAAACGACGCGCCTGACGGGTAATCCCCGTCGGTCCAAGACCAAGCGCCAGTACATTGTCGAGAAGGAAGCTGACCTGACCGTAACGCAGGTTCTGCTTTAGGGTCCAGGTATCGTTCAGATGATGTTCGAACTCATAGCCGATGCTGCCCTGCTTCTGCACGCTTCTGTTGAAGTCGGGATCGCCGACCAAAATATTCGGGGAGTTCGGATAAAGATTGCTGATCGTGGCAGGCAGAACACTGCCGCCGCTGTCATCACGCAACAGCTGGCCGGAAACAGTCAGCGACGTGTCGGCATCCGGCGCCCAGGTGAGCGACGGCGCGAACATGTAGCGGTCGTCCTTGACCTCGTCGCCATTGGAATATTCGAACTGCGTATCGCTTTTGCGCACCACGCCGATCATGCGATAAAGCAGCGTCTTGTCTTCATTGACCGGACCCGTCAGATCGACGCCGAACTGCTTGCGGTTATAGCTGCCATATTCCACCGAAGCTTCGTGAAAGGCTTCGGCCTGCGGCTTCTTGGTGACGCGATTGACCAGGCCACCCGCATCGCTCTGACCATAGAGCGACGATACCGGCCCGCGCAACACTTCCAACGAATCTAGCTCATAGGGGTCGGTGCGGAAAAAGGTGTAGCTGTTGGAAAGCTGGCGCAGACCATCCTGATAGGAACTGGTGGACTGAGCGTTGAAACCGCGCATCAGGATCCAGTCATACCCTTTCGGGTCCGGTCCATAGGTTTCAATCGTCACACCCGGCACATAGCGCAGGATTTCCGTCACGCTCTGCGCATTCTGGGTTTCGATCTGCTTGCGGCTGACCACCGAAACCGACTGTGGCACTTCAATCAACGGCGTATCGGTCTTGGTTGCGCCTCTGGAATTTTCGACCACAACGCTGCCAGACGTGTCGCCCGCGACTGCGCCTTGCAGGGTGATCGTGTCGAGAAGCAGCGAACCGTCCGCAGCCACAGCTCCCGCGTCGCCTGCCTGCTGGGCGGAAATGGTCACGGTGTTACCGCGAATGCGGTAGGAGAGGCCCGAGCCGGACAGAATACTGTTCAACGCTTCCGAACGGGTGAGCGAGCCTTTCGCACCAGAGGAATTCTTGCCGCGCACGATGTTGGCATCATAGAAAAGCTGGACGCCGGTATTGTTGGAATATTGCACCAGAGCCTTGGACAAAGGCTGTGCGGCAATATTGAAGGAAATGCGCTGCACCTGCTGCCCGGCACCTGCCGCCTGCGCCCAGACCGGGCTTGTCGCAAACGAAGCGACGGCAACCAGCGCGCTTGCTGCCAGAAGATGCAAGGAGAGCTTCGATTTGAGAAGAAGAGCTGCGCGTCCCTGGCCAATCCCTGTCTGAATTCCGCTCGTCTTATCCACGCGCATGCTGCAATCCCCAATGTCTGACACCCCCGCCGACGGGCGGGAAACTCTGTTTCATGGCGGCCGCCAAGCAGCCCCTCAGATGGTTAGACACCTCGGAAGCGCGAACTAATGATCGGTCTGGAAAATATTTTTGATAATTTTTGTCAAGTTACCGTCGCGTGACGACTGTTACCCAGCCGGAAGCGTTCATAACCTTAACGGGAAGAGTTTCCGCAATGGTGGCTAGCGCCGCTTCTGCATCGCGCGTGTCGAAGATTGCCGTCACCGGCATATTGCCTATTTCAGCGTCGGTCAGGAAAATCCTGCCCCGACGATAACGCTCGAGTTCCGTCAGCACACGGCGCAGCGGCACATCTTCGAAGATCACGCGGTCATTGCGCCATGCTTCGACGATCTGACTGTCGGAGCGATGCGGTGCGGCAATCGCATCACCACCGAAAGTCAGTTGCCAGCCTTCGTCGAGCCGCACCGGCGTGGCATCGCCAAAGGCCACCGACACGGCATGTTCAACCACGGAAACCGTAACCGCATCCTCATCCAGCTTGACATCGAAGGCTGTGCCCAGCGCGGTGATGGTGCCGCCTTTGGCGGAAACCACAAAAGGACGCGCCGCATCGGCAGCAACCTGAAAAAAGCCCTGCCCCTGATGCAGCACCAGATCACGGCGCTTGTCCGAAAAATCAACCGACAAGGCGGAATAGCTGCCAAGCTCCACCGTGCTGCCATCGGCAAGGGTAAAGCTGCGGCGCTCGCCAACATCAGTCTTGTAGGTTGCAAACAGGCCTGGGCGCAACAACATATAGGCGCCCGGCGCCAGCACCAGCGCCGCAAGCCCGCCCAGAACGACCCCACGCCTGCTGACGCGGTTCGAGCCCTTGTACCTGTCATATTCGGGTTTCACGGCATCGAAGCGCTGCCACAGGGCTTGCGCACGCTCATAAGCAACACGGTGCGCCGGATCGGATGCCATCCAGGCCGAAAACGCACGCCGGTCATCGGCGCTGACGGCGGTATCCTGCAAAAGCACGAACCATTCCAGCGCCTTCATGAAAACCGGGTCGGTCTCGAAATCCTTCATGCCTGCCCACAACTGCCTTGGCTCTTCCTATGCGGAGAGCCTTTTGTCGAGTTCGGCCAGAGCCGCCAAAATCTGGGTTATAACCGTATTGCGCGAAATTCCCATACGCTCGGCCACTTCATCGTAAGTCAGGCCTTCGATCCTGTTGAGGACAAATGCCTCACGACGGCGTGGCGGCAAGTCTGCGATGGCCTGCAAAAGACGGCGCAGCTCGCTGCGATAAAGCGCTGTCATTTCCGGCGAAGGCATGCTGTCGGCATAACGCTCCGGCGCGTCGTCCTCAATCTCCACATCTGAGCGGCGGCGCGCATCGCGCAGGTGATTGAGCGCCAGATTGCGCGCGGCGCGTTTGACATAGGCCGCGCCCGGCACGGCATCGGGAGAGCCATTGTCTGGCCGCGACAGCATGTTGAGAAAGGCCTGCTGAACGACATCTTCTGCGGTCGCCGTATTGCCGACGATACGCCGCACGAAAGCGCGCAGACCAACCTGCTCGCTCTCGTAAAGTTCAGTCAGATCCCACAGCCGTGAGGTCATTCTACCGCGATCCCCGCAGACATATTGCTCTGCATCGGCAATAGCGTTTCGGAAAATCTCATGCAATCACAGTGATTTAGAAGAATTCCAGTCGGCGTGACAAAATCATGTGTTAAATAGTCATGTTTTTACAAACAAAACATAGGCTTCCACTGATAAGCCAGCGCTCCATCAGGCGGCGAACAGGGGCTGAACAGCCAAGCTTTCCAAAGCGCATGTATCAAAAATATCACATTTTATAGGGAGCTACGGCGCGACAGAAGCGCGATAAAGCAGGCTCCACCCAAAAGCGAGGCGAACAGACCGAGCGGCAGGTTATAGGGGAAGGCCACCATCCGCGCGAGCCAGTCTGCGCTGACCATCATCAAAGCACCGATCAGCATGGAGGCCGCCAGGAAACGCTTCGGTGTATGCAGGCCGAAATTGCGCGCCAGATGAGGAGCAATCAGTCCGACAAACGAGAGCGGCCCAACCATCATGGAAGCGATGGCCGTCAGAAGCGCTGCAATCAGCACGATCACAAGACGCGGCAGGATCAGCGAAAGACCAAGACTCCGCATTGTCACCGAACCGAGCGGCAGAATATCGAGCCAGCGCGACAGGGCGAGCAGAAGGGTAAATCCCGCCGCCAATGCGATTGCCGCCAGCCAAAGTTGCATCGGCGTTGCCTGTGCGCCAGTGCCGCTCAACCAGCCAAGTAGAACAAAGGCCTGCGGGGAACCGGTTGCGATGATGGCAGTCAGAATGGAGCTGACCATCGCACCAAGGCCGACACCGGCCAGAAGCAGCTTTTCCGCACCGAAGCCGCTGCGTGCCGCAACGGCCAGAATGAAGATCAGTGCCAGAACCGAGCCGATGGTAGCGCCGAGCCATTGCATGGACAGGCCCGCAACCGGCAGCAGCAGAACCACCGCCAGACCGCCACCCGCACCAAGGCCGACGCCCAGAATTTCGGGACTGGCGAGCGGATTACCGGTCATGCGCTGGAGAATGGCCCCGGCCAGAGCGAGCATGCCGCCCGACAACCCCGCGAGAGCAAGCCTTTGCAAGCGCCAGTCAAGAAGTGCGTCGAACAGTTCACCACGAGCGAGAACAAAACCATCCTGCCCCCGGCCAAGACTGAGCGTGATGGCAGCAGCAAGCAGAACAAGCAAAAGCAGAACGGCGAAGAAAAGCCCCGTGCGCTTCAAGCGAACCGCGCTTTCCTCGCTCTTGCCCGACGGCCATTCAAACATGCGCAGACGCGGCAGCATCCGCAGCAGCAAGGGACCACCGAGAAGTGCGGTCGCAGCGCCCACCGGCAGGCGGTCGCCAGTGACAGTCTGCAACAGGCTGACGCAGCCATCAGTCAACCAGAGCAAAACCGCCCCAATAGCGGGCGCAACGATCAATTTCGTCTTGAGACGCCGCGCGCCGGACAGCTGCGCCAGCGTGGGGGCGACCAGACCGACAAAGCCCAATATGCCGACTTCGGCGGTAATGCTGGCCGCCAGCCAGACGGCAATGGCAATCACCAGAAGACGGCTTGCCGCCAGCGACAGGCCAAGACTGCGCGCATTGGCATTGTCGAGCGCCAGCAGGGTCAGCGGTCGTAGCAGGAAGAAGGCAATCCCGCCGCCGATCAAAACCCGGAAGCCAAGAGAAATGCCCGGGCCCCAGCTCTGCTGTTCCAGCGAGCCGCCACCCCAGACGAACAGCGAGAAGACATATTCGCCATTCGCCAGAATGAGCGCCGTGCTTGCCGCCGTTGCGGTTAGCGACACGATCATGCCGCAGAGAATGACAGAAGCCGGTTCCAGCGAGCGTTTCCAGTTGAGCGCCAGCACGAGACTGACCGCCGCGAGACCGCCCGCCAGAGCCAGCCATTCGCGGAAGATGAGCGCTGCGGGCAGATAGAGCATGCCCGCTGTCATAGCGAGCTGCGCCCCGGCGGCAATGCCCAACGTCGAGGGTTCGGCAAGAGGATTGCGCAAGACCTGCTGCAACAGCAAACCCGAAAGCCCAAGACCTGCCCCGCAGATCAGCGCCATGGCATTGCGCGGCAGAACGGTATCGAATGCAATCACGCGATGCAGTGCCAGCAATTCAGGCGAACTGGCAGGGGCATTCAACGCACGCGTGAACTCGAAGGCGGCCATAAGAGCCGCGACAAGTGCGAGCAGGCCCCAGAACAGGAGCGGCCTTATACCCGCAAATCGTGCCTCGATTGCTTGTGTCAAAGGCGAGCCTCCCCGTTCTCTCCCCAAGTCTGGAGAAGAAGCCAGGCAAAGCGGCGCGCCGCTGGCAATCCGCCGAAATGGTCAAGCGGCGGCAAGAACAGAACGCGTTTTTCACGGTTGGCAGGCAGCGCATTCCACAGGGAATTCTGCGGCAGGCGATAAAGGGTTTCCGGATCGGTCGGGCCGATGACCACGATGGATGCGTCCGGCGCTTCAGCCAACTGTTCCAGTCCCACCGGCGCTGTGGCTGAATAGCTTGTGTCCTGCGTCCATGCATTCTCGAAACCAAGCCGAACCAGCACATCGCCAAACAGACTATCGCGACCGAATGCGCGAAAATGGCGGGCATCGCCCAGACTGATAATGAAGACCTTATGCCCGGAAGCCGCTGCGAAATGCTGGCGCGCCTCGGCAATCTCGCGCGCGACCGTCGCAACATAGGCGCGGGCTTCCGCAGCCAGACCGAGCTTTTCGCCAAGGCTGAAGGTCGCCTCTTCCAGCATCGCGTAGGGCGGCTGACCGGCACTGTAGACAGTCGGCGCAAAGACCGGTGCAATGCGTTCCAGGGCTGCACGCTGATATTCATAGAAGTTGGAGGCGACGATCAAATCCGGCTCGATCATGCGCAGCAGCTCAAGATTGGGCGCACCGCGCAGACCGAGATCGGCGACGCTCTCCGGCACCGCCGGTTCAAGCTGCATCTGCCGATACTGTCGCAGTTCTGACGCTGCCGCTGGCACAGCGCCGATGGCCAGTGCGGTCTCCAGCATGGCCCAGTCGATCACGGCAAAACGCGTCGATGCGGCATGGGCCGAACGCAGTGCAGGCGCCACGAAAAGGGCGCCTGCAAATCCGAGAACCGTGCGACGGGTAACTGTCATGACGGAACGCGCGGCCAGAACCGGCGCATCACCACTTGGTGTGCACCTTGAGCAAAGCCTTCCTGCCTTCGCCATAACCGCAGACATAGACGCCCTGACATCCAGCGACATAATTCTTGTCGAACAGATTGGTCACGTTGAGATCAATGCCCCAATTATCCTTTTCGTAGCCGAGTTTCAAATCGGCAAGCGCAACGGCAGGCACCTTGAGCGTGTTCTGCTCGTCGGCATAGGACGAACCGACATAACGCACGCCGCCGCCGAGCATCACGCCCTTGAGCGCGCCTTCCGGCACCTTGTATTCGACGAAAAGCGAAGCCTGCTGTTCCGGCAGAAGATAAGGACGCTTGCCGACCAGCGACTCGTCCGAGGCGTTTTCCTTGACCTTCAGATCATAGGCGGTCACGCTCGCCGTGACCTTCCAGTCGTCGGCAATATTGGCTTGCATTTCGAGTTCGAAGCCGCGCGAATTAACCTTGCCAAGCTGTTCGCGGGCGAAGCTCGAGCCGGTCAGCGGGTTTTCCTTGGTCAGATCGAAGAAGGATGCGGTGATCAGACCATCAAAGAATTCCGGACGATATTTGACGCCCGCTTCGTACTGAACGCCGGTTTCCGGCTTGGCATAGCTGCCGTCATACAGGGTCTCGATGATCGGATTGAAAAAGGTCGCGGCGCTGACATAAGGCGTAATGCCGTTTTCAAATTCGTAGCCAAGACCCGCACGACCCGAAAAGCGGCCCGTGTCATATTCGAAGCTCGGCAGGCCCGAAGCTTCGGTCCAGACGTGATCATAGCGACCATTCAGCGTCAGTATCCATCCATCGCCGAACTCCATGCGGTCCTGCGCATAAACGCCGAGCTGATTGCGACGCAGATCCTGATCGATATAGGGATCCCACATCGGGCCCTGAGCCTCACCATAAACCGGGTTATAGGCGTCAATGATCGTCGCGCCGCCGGTCTGCTGCATCTGGTCGATGCGGAAATAGCGGTACTCCGCGCCAAATAGCAGATTGTGGTCGATGGCACCGGTCGTCACCTTGCCTTCAAGCTGATTATCGGCCTGGAAGGTGTTCACCGTCGTATCGTGTTTGAAGTTGATGCGAGACAGATAAGGATTGCCCGCCGTCGGCTGAGCCAGATACCCGTCATAGCCATAGGGATAGAGGCTATGCTCCTTCACGTGCGCAAAGCCGTAGCGGACGTTCTGACGGATTGTCCAGTCATTGTCGAATGTGTGTTCGAACTCATAGCCGAGCGAAACCTGTTCGCGATCATAGGAATCGACATCCGGATCGGTGAAATTGGCCTTGCGCGAAATCTTGCCAAACTCGGTCGGCACCACCGTGCCATAGTAAGGCAGAAAGCCGCCATCATGCGTCAGGTCGAGATGGGTATAATTGGCCAGAATGGTCAGGCTTGTCGATTCATCCGGCTTGTATTCGATGCTCGGCGAGATGACGCCACGAAACTCCTTGGAGAAATCCGTGTAGTTATTGCCGCCCTGAATCTTGCCGTTGACGCGGTAATTGACCGTCTCCGTTGCCTTGTCGCCAATGTCGAAGCCCAGATAGCCATTGCCATAGCTGTTGATACCCGCTTCGAGATAACGCAGCCGCTCACCCGTCGGGCGCTTGCTGATATAGTTCACGATACCGCCGGGATTGGCGCCACCATAAAGGGCGGATGCCGGGCCGCGCAGAACGTCGATACGCTCGATCCCGAAACTGTCAATGAAGTAACCGCCGAAGCCGTAGCTGAAATTCTGCAACCCATCGAGATAGGTGCCGTTGGCCGTCGCGTCGAAGCCGCGAATATAGAGCCAGTTCGTATCATTATCGACGCCGAAAGGCTGGGCCAGTACACCGGGCGTATAGCGCAAGGCTTCGTCGATCTTCTGCGCGCCGAGCGCATCCATCTGATCGCGTCCGACAACCGATACGGATTGCGGGATCTTGTCGATTGCAACACTGTCTTTCGAACCAGTGGTCGTGGCGCGCGGGACAAAGCCCTTGACCGGTCCAAGACCTTCGGCGCGCGTGGTGCCGCCATTGCCATCCGACTGGATGACAACCGTGTTCAGCTCGAGGGGTTTGGCGGCTTCCTGCGCAAATGCAGGAATGGCGGCAAGCGCGGTACCGCTTGCCAGCAGGACGAGAAGATTGTGCTTCATCGACGGCATATGATGTGACCCCTCAAAGGATAAAAACGCGAACCTTCACAGGCTCCCGCGACCCCGCAGACGGGCTCGTTAATATGAGTGCTTATATCAAGATTATACGGCAGGATTGTTCAATCTTCCGCCAAATTGAACGATTTTCAGTTCATCTCAGCGCGCGTTAAAAAAGCCATCCGGACTGTTGCGATATTACAATTGCTGCTTCAGCCATGCTGCCGGTGTGGTGCCAGTCTGCTTTTTGAAAACACGAGTGAAATGGGCCTGATCGGAGAACCCGACCAGCGCCGCAATATGCGGCAGTGGCGTGTGTGCCTGAAGCAGCAACACTTGCGCCCGCGCAATGCGCCGCTCCATCTGCCAGCTATGCGGCGACACGCCCGTCGATGCCTTGAAGGCGCTACAGAAATAGGTTTCCGACAGGCCCGCCAGATCGGCCAGTTCCTGCAAGCGGATGATGCGCGCGTAATTATCCTCAATGAAATCGGTCACGCGCCGCAGACGCCATGGCGAAAGCTTGCTGGCGCCCGCTCGTGGCTGCGCTTCCGCCCCGAACAGTTCCGCGACCAGCGCGTTGATCAGGCCTTCGCCATAGAGATCGTGCAACGGCGCATTGGACAGGCACTCTTCCGCCAGAAGCCCGCCGATCTGTTCGATTTTGGTATTGGAAAACAACAGGCGCGGACGCTCAATCGCAGCTCTGTCGAGCGCGCCGCCAAAGCGCTGCTGAAGCGTGTTGGTGTCCAGATGCAGATCGAGATGCTTGAGCTTGCCCGGTCTCGCACTCTCGCTCCAGATCGTCATGCCCGCCGGAATATAACAGAGGCGCGACGGGTTCGCGCCTTGCGCGACCACACGCCCTTTGCTGCCGGGACGGATATCCAGTGCGCCCTGACTTTCGCAGACGAGAAACAGGCGCGGCGCTTGCGAAACATATTCGCCGCGCGCGCCGGGACCGCATTCGACAGACCACACGTCGGCAATCGCGCCGTTCCAGACGCGATAATGAAGATCGTCAAGTAAAGTGACGTCTTCGATCCGGCTTTTCATATGCGGATGGAAACCCAACTGATCTTTCCCAAGGCCACGATTGCGAGCATTTCCTGCAAATGCGAGAGGGCTTTGCGTTCTGGCATGCTCAAAATATGTATAACGCACTCATGTTTTTGTGGCAACTTTCGAAAAGCCGCGTTATTGCATGGCTTCCATCTGCCAAAAGGACAGAGATTGATGACTTCCAACTTGTTCGAACTTGAGAATGTCAGCTTTTCGGTTGCCGGGCGCACCTTGTTGCAGCCTTTGACCATGTCGATACCGGCAGGAAGCGTGACAGCTTTGATCGGACATAACGGTTCCGGCAAGTCGACGCTGCTCAAAATCCTGGCCCGGCAGCAACCCGCTTCGGGCGGCACAATCCATTTTGCCGGCAAGCGCCTCGACCAATGGGGCGATCGCGAGTTTGCGCGCAAGCTTGCCTATCTGCCGCAACAGACGGCATCCGCTTCGGGAATGCTGGTCAAGGAACTGGTCGCGCTGGGTCGCTATCCGTGGCACGGCGCATTGGGCCGCTTTGGCGAGACCGACCGGGCCAAGGTGGAAGAAGCCATCGAGTTGACCGGCATAGCACCTTTTGCCGACCGGCTTGTCGATACGCTTTCCGGTGGCGAACGCCAGCGCGTCTGGCTGGCCATGCTCGTGGCACAGGATGCGCAGTGCCTGCTTCTCGATGAGCCGACATCGGCGCTCGATATTGCCCATCAACTGGAAGTGCTGTCGCTGGTGCGCAAGCTGTCACAGGAAAAGGAATTGAGCGTTTTCATCGTGCTGCACGATGTGAACATGGCCGCGCGCTTTTGCGATTCCATTTTCGCACTGCACAGCGGCCGCCTGATCGCGCAGTCGACACCTGAAGGCGTGATGGAGCCCAAGCGGCTGCAAGAGATTTACGGCGTGCCGATGGAAGTCATGCGCCACGCCGCAACCGGGCATCTGATTGCCGCTCCTCTCTAGTCAGAGCGGCTGACCAGCAAGGTAGCGTTCCAGTGTCTTGACCGTGCCATCCTGCCAGATTGCTTTCAGCGCTGAAGTGAACGCAGCGACATAGGCGGGATTGGCGGCAAGCGCCCCGAAAATATCATCCATGGAAAGCCACGCGGCCGGGTCAGCCTTGGCGAGCGCTGCCTGCTTGGTCAGGCGATCCCATGACGGATCATTCGGCTCGATCACTGCACCGCTGTCCGTTGTGCCATAGCAATAGCGGCACCAGAAAGCCGAGACCAGCGCAAGCCCGGTCACCGAATGTCCCTTCGCCACGCGGTCGGCAGCTGTAGGCAAGATGAATTTCGGCTGGCGGTTGGAGCCATCCAGACACAGGCGACGGATGGTGTCGCCAATGCTTGGATTGGCGAAGCGCTTGTCGATCAGAACGCGATAGGCTTCCAGATCGGTGTCCGGTACCGGTGGTATTTCCGGGATGATCTCATCCTTCGTCAGCTTTTCCAGATAGCGCCGGATCAGCGGATGCTCCATGGCCTCATGCACGAAATGAATGTCGAGCAAGCCGCCCGGATAGGCGATGGCCGCGTGGCCGCCATTCAGAATGCGGATTTTCATCAATTCATAAGCGGCGACCTGATCGGTGAAGGTAACACCGACTTTTTCCAGAGCCGGGCGTCCAGTCGGGAAATTATCCTCCATCACCCATTGCTTGAAAACTTCGCAGAACACTGGCCAGCCGTCATCGACGCCGAAATCCTTCGCGGCAATCTCGCGTTCGCGCGCGCCGGTGGCTGGCGTGATGCGATCCACCATCGAATTCGGGAAAGCGACATTGGCGGAAATCCAGTCGGCGAAGGTCGGGTCGCTCAGCTTGGCGAGCCCCGTGACTGCATCTTCCGTCACATGGCCGTTGCCCGGAATGTTATCACAGGACATGACCGTGAAAGGCTGGACACCCGCCGCCTTTCGCAGTTTCAGCGCCTGAACGATCAGGCCGAACACGGTTTTCGGGTGATCAGGATGCGCCGCATCCGCCACGATATCCGGATGGGCGGGATCGAAAGTCTGGCTGGCCGGATCGATATAATAGCCGCCCTCGGTGATGGTCATCGCGACGATACGTGTGTCTGCTGACGTCAGATAGGCCATCAGGGCCTTGCGCCCTTCCTCGGTCGAAATGGTGACATAATCGACCATCGATGCGGTGATGCGCGCGCCCGCATGATCGGCTTCCTGTTCGACAACGGTCGTCAGCCAGTTCTGTGCCTTGAGCGTATCGCGCATGGCATCGTCGCTCGCGCGCACGCCTGCACCCACCAGCGCCCAGTCATGCCCCTCGCCGGTCGCAAACAGATCGTCCAGATAGACAGCCTGATGCGCGCGGTGAAAATTGCCGACGCCAAAATGCACGATACCCGGCTTCAGCCCGGCTGGATCGTAGCCGGGCTTATGCACCTTATCGAAGCTTTGAAGCGTTGCGCGCGATAGCTTGGTCATGACGGTATCCTTTATTCAAGCGGGTACAAACTGGACTTTCATGGTCGCGGGGTCGCCACCATGCTTGGTGAAGAATGGCAGCATTTCCTCCAGCGGCAGCCGATGGGAAACGAGCCGCGCCATTGAGCCGCCATTTGCGCCGGAAAAGTCCTGTTTCAATATATCCAATGCCTGCGGAATATTACGGTTCAGCGAATGCGAACCGGCAATCCTGATCTGGCGGCGGAAAATCTCGAACGGCGCGACCGCAATCCGTGCGTCGGGTGCGCAGACGCCGAACACAAGAACGGTTCCGCCATCGGCGGTGAAACCGACCATGCTTTCCGCCACCTTGGCTATGCCGGTGGCGTCGGCGACGAAATCGAAGCTGCGCTGGCGCTTGTCCAGCGCTTGCGAGCCGGACACGACCGGCTCAAGCCCGAGGCTTTCAACAAAGGCCAGTCGGTGCTCGTTGATATCGGCGACGGCGACCTGCGGCACGCCCTGCGCCTTCAATGACAAAGCCAGCAACAGACCGATGGGGCCTGCCCCGAAAACCAGCGCGTTTTCCGTACCATGCGGGCCGGTCTTCAATTCCGCCGCGCCAAGCCCGTTCAGGACGCAGGCCAACGGTTCGGCAAGGGCGGCAACATCATAAGGCAAATCGCCAATGGAATGGAGGTGGCTGGCATTGACGAGGCTCATGCCCGCAAAGCCGCCATTATGGGTCACGCCATAGGCTTTCAGATCGGAGCAGAGATTGGTCAACCCCTTGAGGCAGGCGCGGCAATGACCGCAGGGAATATTGGGGTCGACTGCAACGCGGTCGCCGACCTTCACATTGGTCACGTCTTCGGCCACCGCCACGACAGTGCCCGCATATTCATGCCCCGGCACCAGCGGAAAAGCACTGGACCCATAGCGGCCATGCAGCACATCGATATCGGTGTGACAAAGACCCGACGCCTTGACGTCGATCAGCGCGTGTCCCGGTTGCAATGCCGGTTCCGGCAGATCGGCCATGCCTGCTTCGCCATGGCCGGTAAAATAAATCGCTTTCATTGTCTGTCCCGGCCTCGTCTCACGCCATCCAGTTGCCGCCGTCGACACCGAAGGTCTGGGCGAGGATATAGTCGCTGTCCGACGAAGCGAGGAACACCGCCATGCCGGTAATATCTTCCGGCGTCGCGAAGCGACCGATCGGCACGGACTTTGCCACGGCGGCTTTTTTCTCGCCCGGCTTCAAGCCTTCCCATTTGGCGAAATTCGCATCCACCACGTCCCAATGTTCGCCATCGACCACGCCCGGCGCAATCGCGTTCACGTTGATGCCATGCTTGACCAGAGCCAGAGCCGCCGACTGTGTAGCGGAAATGATCGCCGCCTTGGATGCGCAATAGAGTGTTACCAGCGCCTCGCCGCGACGACCAGCCTGGCTCGCCATATTGATGATCTTGCCGCCGCGCCCGCGCTTGATCATCACATTCGACACCGCCTTCATCATGAAGAGTGGGCCCTTGAGATTGATGCCGAGCACGCGCTCATAGCTCTCTTCGGTCAGCTCGTTGATCGGCGCCATGTCGAAGATCGCGGCATTATTGACCAGAATATCGATGCCGCCATATTCGGCATCGATGGCGGCCACCACCTTGTCGATTGCGCCCAGATCCGTCACATCCAGCTTCACCGCCTTCACAGACGGGCCGATACCGCGTGCTGCTTCTTCCGCCCGCTCGATATTGATATCGGCGATGATGACCTTTGCACCCTCTTGCGCATAGGCAGCCGCAAAGCCAAGCCCGATGCCGCGCGCAGCGCCGGTGATGAGGGCAACCTTGTCTTTCAGTCTCATGGACTTTCTCCAGTGATGTAATTTCTTTACGCATTATCCGACGCAAAACCGCTTCGCACTTTTGCTGGAAATGCTTCCCTAAAGGTGCGTTTTCTTTTCAGACAGGATCATCGGGTGGCGGTCACGACGCTGAAGCGCCAGGCCATCGGGCGTGAAGAGATGAGCGTCAGCGGCATCGAAACCAAGCCTGGCCGCCTCATGCACGCGCGCCGTGCTGTTGCCGCCAGCTTCCGCCACGATCAGACCGGAAGCAGCATCGTTTTGCACATAAAGATAAGTCTCGCCGCCAAGACGCTCGACCACCATGATCTCGCCTTCGAGAAGGCCGTCATCCGCCGGATGCAAATGCTCCGGGCGAACACCGAGAACCAGCGGCGCACCGGCACTGACACCGTCTACTGCGACCGGCACCTTGACCGAACGCCCATTAGCAAGCTGCACCGTCACGCCGTCACTATCGACTGCGCTCGCCTTGACCTCGATGAAATTCATGGTCGGCGATCCGATGAAACCCGCCACGAACCGATTGACCGGGTGGTGATAAAGCTCAAGCGGCGAACCGACCTGTTCCAGCTTGCCATCGCGCAGCACGACAATCTTGTCGGCCAGCGTCATGGCTTCAACCTGATCATGCGTGACATAGATCATCGTCGCATTGAGCCGGTCATGCAGGCGCGCCAACTCGATACGCATCTGCACGCGCAGCGCCGCATCGAGATTGGAAAGCGGCTCGTCGAACAGGAAAATCTTCGGCTCGCGAACCATGGCGCGCCCGATGGCGACACGCTGGCGCTGACCGCCCGAAAGCTGTTTCGGCTTGCGATCCAGCAATTTGTCGAGCTGCAATGTCTTCGCGACATCTTCCACCTTGCGGTCGCGCTCAGCTTTGGCAATCCCTGCGAGCTTGAGCGCGAAACCCATATTGTCGCGCACATTCATATGCGGATAGAGCGCATAGGTCTGGAACACCATCGCAAGCCCGCGCTCATCCGGCGGCGTATCATTGCATTGCTGCCCGTCAATCAGCAGATCACCGCTGGTGATTTCCTCCAGCCCGGCAATCATTCGCAGAAGCGTGGATTTGCCCGAACCGGACGGCCCGACGAAGACCACGAATTCGCGGTCTTCGATATTAAGGTCCACACCCTTGATGACGTCGATATTGCCGAAGGACTTGGTGGCGTTATGAAAAGAAAGCGTAGCCATGGGGTTCCCTTTATTTCACGGCGCCGAAGGTGAGACCGCGCACCAGCTGGCGCTGCGTAACCCAACCGAAGACGAGGATCGGCGCGATGGCAAGCGTGGACGCTGCCGAGAGTTTTGCCCAGAAAAGCCCTTCCGGTGACGAGAAGGACGCGATGAATGCGGTGAGTGGCCCGGCCTGCGAGGCCGTGAGATTGAGACTCCAGAAAGCTTCGTTCCAGCACAGGATGATGGAAAGAAGCGCCGTCGATGCAATGCCGGGCAGGCTTAGCGGCAAGAGCAGATAGCGTATCTGCTGGCCGACCTTCGCCCCATCCATACGGCTCGCCTCAAGGATTTCATGCGGCACTTCCTTGAAAAAGGAATAGAGCATCCAGACCACAATCGGCAGATTGGAGAGGGTGAAGATGATAATCAGCCCGGTGCGCGTATCGAGAAGCCCGCTGTCGCGCGCCAGAAGATAGATCGGCACCAGAACACCCACCGCAGGCAGCATCTTGGTGGAGAGCATCCACAACAGCAGATCCTTGGTGCGCTTGCCCGGAAAGAATGCCGCCGCATAAGCCGCCGGAACGGCGATCAGCAGAGACAGAATCGTAGCGCCAAGGCTCTCGATCACGCTGTTCATGGCGTAGCGGAAATAGTCGGCGCGCTGATTGACCGCCGCGAAGTTTTCCAGCGTCGGCTGAAAGAACAGCTTGGGCGGAGCGACCGCGTCGATCTCCGTCTTGAATGCCGCAAGCAGCATCCAGAGGATCGGGAAGAACATCAAGAGCGCCACGATCCAGCCGATAATTCCGGCGGAGAATGCAGCTTTGTCGAACTTGCGTTTTGCAGCCATCGTTCGTCTCCCCTAATTATCCAGATTGCGCGCCACGGTTCGGATGAGGAACGCGGCAACGATATTGGCGAGGATGATGGCGATGACACCGGCGGCCGAAGCGCCGCCGATATCCCACTGAAGGAGCGCCTTCAGATAGATGAAATAGGTCAGCGTCGTGGTGGCGATACCCGGCCCACCGGACGTGGTGACGAGAATTTCCGCGAAGACCGACAGAAGGAAAATCGTCTCGATCATGATGACGACCGAGATCGGGCGCAACAGATGCGGCAGGACGATATAAAAGAACATCACCGGCCCTTTGGCACCGTCAAGCCGCGCTGCTTCCATCTGCTCGCGGTCGAGCGACTGCATAGCGGTCATCAGGATCAGCGTCGCGAAAGGCACCCACTGCCAGGACACGATCATGATGATCGACGCCATCGGAAACTGTCCGAACCAGTCTATGACCGGCAGTCCGAGACTGCGCGAGATAAAGGCGAACAGCCCGTTGACCGGGTGCATCAAAAGGTTTTTCCAGATCAGCGCCGACACTGTCGGCATGACGAAGAACGGCGCAATGACCAGAAGCCGCGCAATGTTCTTGCCCCAGAAATCCTGATCGAAAATCACGGCGAACAGAACGCCGAACACCACCGAAATGGCCAGAACCGAGCCCAGCAGAATGAGCGTCTTCATGATGGCCGACCAGAGCCCCGGATCGGACAGCAGGAACTTGTAGTTCGAGAAACCGGCAAAACCGGTCACGAAGGGATTGATGAGATTGTAATACTGAAACGAGAACCAGAGCGTCATCGCCAGTGGGACGATCATCCATAGCAACAGCAGGATGACGGCGGGTGCAAGCAGAGGTCCGGTGCGGACGCTGCGGCGCGATTTTGCGGCAAAGCGCGATTTGGTGCCTGTGGCCAAGGCCGGGTTTGCTGGCATGTCTGACGTTCCTCCCCTTCCCGCTTTGACATCCGCTGCGCCTTTTAAGGGTGCAGCGGATCGCGCGAAAATCGAGCCTGCCGCCCGGTCCCTTCAAGCATTTCCAGCAAGAGTGCGAAGCGACTTTGCCGGAAATGCTTAGAAGCGAACGTACGGCGGCAGACTGATGGTAACCGGATTACTTGATGTAACCGGCCTGCGTCATGATCTGTTCGGCCTGCTTCTGTGCGCCATCGAGCGCCGCATCGACGCTTTGCTGACCGGCGACAGCCGAAGAGATGGCCTGACCGACAATCGTACCAATCGCCTGGAATTCAGGGATCGCCACGAACTGGATACCGGTATAGGGGACCGGGTCCTTGGTCGGCTTGGTTGGGTCGGCCGATTCAATCGCCTTGAGAACCGTCTCGGCGAAAGGCGCAGCCTTCTTGTACTCTTCGTTGGCATAGGTCGACTGACGCGTACCTGGCGGAACGGCAACCCAGCCTTCCGACTTGCCGACCAGTTCGACATAGCCCTTGGAGGTCGCCCATTTCAGGAACGACTTTGCGGCTTCCGCCTTCTTGGTCGATGCCGGGATGGCGAGGTTCCACGACCAGGCCCAAGACGAGCCGTTCGGCGTCACTTCAACGGGCGCCTTGGTGAAAGCAACCTTGTCGGCAACCTGGCTCTGCTTCGGATCGTAGATGCGGCCCGCAGCCGAGGTGGCGTCGATCCACATGGCGCAATGGCCGGTGGAGAACAGCGCCTGATTTTCATTGAAGCCGTTCGAGGTGATTCCGGGAGGGCCTGCTTCCTTCATCAGATCGACGTAGTAATTGATGGCTTTTTTCCAGGTATCGGAGCTCATCTGCGGCTTCCAGCTCTCATCGAACCAGCTGCCGCCGAATGTGTTCACCAGCGTCGAAAGATAGGCCATGTTTTCGCCCCAGCCCGGCTTGCCGCGCAGGCAGAGACCGTACTGTTCTTTCGATTTATCGGTGAGCTTGGTCGCGAATTCCTTTATCTCGGTATAGGTCGGCGCATCCGGCATTTTCAGGCCAGCGGCTTCGAACAGATCCTTGCGATAAAGGGTGAACGAGCTTTCCGCATAGAACGGCACGGCATAAAGCTTGCCATCGACGGTCAGACCGGCGCGCACCGGCTTGATGAGATCGTCATAGTCGTAATCCTCGCCGAGATCATCGACCGCAAGAAGCCATCCGGCCTTACCCCAGATCGGGGTTTCGTAACCGCCGATGGTCATGATGTCGAACTGGCCGCTCTTGGTTGCGATGTCGGTGGTGACACGCTGGCGCAGCACATTTTCTTCAAGCACCACCCAGTTGAGCTTGTTGCCGGTGGCCTTTTCCCATTCCGGCGAAAGCTTTTGCATGATGATCATATCGGCATTGTTGACCGTTGCGATCGTGAGCTCCTCCGCCCACGCCGAACCGGCCAGCATCGCGACGCCAGCGGCAGACGCAATAAGCCCTGTCACATAAGTTTTGGTCCGCATTTCGTCTCCTCCTTTACGAATGCATAGCAAAATTCTTACATATGTAAAATTTATGACGCGGCTATCCGTAGCTTGTCAAGCACGGTTTTTGATTTTGATTTGCGCGACACAAAGACTGCCAATTCGATTGCTTTCGCGGCGGAAATAACGGATTTTCCACCACACGACTTGACCCCGAAATTATCTTAGCACATTCAGATATGCACTGCATCGGTCCAAGTGTTTGATATTGTCCGCTTGACCTTTGCTTCAGCCTTTGACAGTTTGACTTGACCTTGCCCTGAAAAACTTCGCGGCGGGTCTGGTTGGAGGAACATCCTGAAATTATTGGGAAACAAGCTGCGGACCATGTGTCATGCATCTATGGGTCAGCTCATCTCGACCCAACCGATAGCAGGAGAATTTGCACTGCCACGGCAAGAAATTGCTGCGGGCAGCTGACGGACAGGACAGAGAACCGTGCGCAAAACCATACGCACCATGGAAGACTTTTCGGAATTCGTCGGGCTGTCTCGCCCCACGGTTTCCAAATATTTCAACGACCCAACATCCGTCCGCCCGAAGACCCGCGAGATCATAGAAGCGGCCGTCAAGCAGTCCGGCTTTCGGCCCAATCTTTTCGCGGTGAACCTTAATCGTCGTCGCACGACAATTTTGGGAATCATCATTCCCAATCAGCTCGATCATTTCTACATGGCGATGACGCGCAGGCTGCAGACGCTAGCCGAGCAGCGTGGCTATTTGACCGTGGTTCTGTCGTCGGACGGCAAGCCGGAACTGGAAAAGCGCGCGATTGAAACGCTGCGCTCGCTCAATGTCGCAGGCGCCATCATCGCCCCGCTTGGTGAACAATCGCAGCATTCCGCGCTGGCGCGTCTCGCCGATGACGTCCCCATCGTCTATGTCGACTCGCCACTCGACAGCACCTCGCCCTTTGTCGGCACCGACAACCAGAAATCCTTCCACCTGATCGTGGATTATCTCTGCCGCTCAGGCAGCGAGCCCTGCTATTTCTCGATGCCGATTGTGAACAACAACGCCATCAAGCGGCGCGAAGCCTATACGACTGCGATGGAAAAGCTCGGTCACGAGCCACGTATCATCGAACTGGAACCCAGCCGTAGCTGGGATTTCGAACAATATGCCTTCGAGCAGACGGCCCGCATCATGCGCGAGAAGGCTAGTTTTCCGACCTCGACGGTGCTCTGCTCCAACGACCGCATCGCCTTTGGTGTTACAGGGGCTCTCTGGCAGGCGGGGCTGAGAATCGGTAGACTCAAGGATTGTGATATCCGCGTTGCCGGTCACGACAACAATCCGCTGTCGGAATATACCTGCCCGCCGCTCACCACTGTCGCGCAGGATTATAACGAAATCGGCAGGCTGGCGATTGAGCTGCTTTTCCGCACCTTGGGCGAAGATTCCGAAGACCGACTGGAACTGCCTGAAAGCAACCGCATCCTGCTGAATGCGGAGATCAAGCTGAGAATGTCGGCTTAAAGCATTTCCAGCAAAAGTGTGAAGCGGTTTTGCGCAGGATAATGCGACGGGAAAGAACCCGTCAGGCCGAACTACGCATGATCAGATGGCTGTCGAGATAACGGATATCCTCGCCGGTCGCGGCGCTGCTGTCCTGTTCGTTAATGCGTGAGAACAGCATATCCAGACCAAGCTGCGCGATCTGGCGGTAATCCTGGGCAACCGTCGTCAAGGGCGGGCAGGTGAAGCGGCTGAGCGGATGATCGTCGTGTCCGGCAACCCGCAGATCGCTGCCTTCTTCCCGCCCGACATGACGTCTGCGCTCAAAGGCGGCCGAAATCACACCGAAGGCCAGACGATCATTGGCGCAAAGGACCGTGCGCGTCGGGAAACCGCCGCGGTCGAGAATACGGCCCGCCTCCTGATAGCCAAGCTCTTCAAAACTCCAGTTTTTTGGCGTCATCGGCAAAACGATGGGCTCGATACCGAGCCGTTCCATCGTGGCGATGTAAGCCGCACGGCGCTCAAGCGCGTTCTGGTTGACGGCAGGCATTTCCAGAAAACAGGGATGCTCGCCAGTCCTGCACAGATATTCCGTAATGTTGCCAATGCTGACCCGGTTGTCGGTACCGACAAAGGGCTGGTCCTCGCCGATGCGGCTGTCCAGAAACACCACGGGCATGGAATCGGAAAGGCTGGTCAGAAGCTTGGTGTCGGTTTCGAAACCGAGCGGCGCCATCAGGACACCGGCGATCTTGAGAGACATCAGCGAGCGCATGGCGCGTGCTTCAAGCTTGCGCTCGCCATGCGACGACAGAACGATAGTCCAGTAACCTTCGGCAAGGCATCGCAATTCGATCTGGCGAATGATTTCGGCGTAGAACGGATCTGAAATATGCGGAACGATGACGCCGATATTCTTCGGCTTCTTGCGGTTGAGACTGACGGCAAAAATATTGGGCTGATAGTTGTGATCCTTCAGCGCCTTCTCGATGCGGGCCCGCGTCGAAGGCTTTACGCTTTCAGGATTATCGAAATATTTCGAGACCGTAGGACGCGACAAACCGCTCGCCACAGCGAACTCCTCCATCGTCCTGATCTTGTTTTCAGCCATGCTCCGCTTTCCTCGGGCTATCCCCTACCAGGTGCCGAGACGCTCACTCCACGCCTCAATATTTTTTCATGCGTAAATTTTTTTCTTCGCAGAAGCAACTTGAATTTCATCGACAGAGACGCCCAATCCAGCGACAAAAGCTGATAGGCCCCGCTGGACGGCCCGGATTTGATACTCCTTAAGCGAATTTAGATCGTTATAAATTTTACACGTGGAAAATTATATATTGACACGTTGAACAAGCTCCATCATGTCTAGAGAAGCTCGATAATGAGCTGAAGGCACCTGCCCTTCCGGGAGGTTTGAAGACTGACGCAAAGCGCAAAGGTCTGATGAACCAGCAGGTAAGTCATCATTCATGTCCCTGTTAGAAGGACAGCCCGGCAAGCGCCGGTTCATTCGGAGGAAATCATGTTTCGCAATTCTCTCGGCCGTATTCTCTTTTCCGGCGTCGCTCTGGCCATGATGGCAGGCGTTGCCTCTGCCGAAGGTGTTGGCGCATCGCTTCTCACCCAGCAGCATCCTTTCTACATCTCGCTCGCAGAAGCGATGAAGAAGGAAGCGCAGGCAGAAAACGTGCCGCTCGAAATCTCCATCGCCAATCAGGATCTGAGCAAGCAGCTCGCCGATGTGGAAGATTTCATCACCAAGGGCGTCGACGTCATCATCATTTCGCCGGTTGACAGCAAGGGCGTTCGCTCGGCCATCAACAAGGCTGAAAAGGCTGGCATCAAGGTCATCACCGTCGATGTGCCTGCAAACAATGTCGACGTGACGTCCTTCGTCGGCACCGACAACTTTGCCGGTGGCGAACGCGCTGCCGAGCTGATGGCCAAGACCATTGGTGAAAAGGGCAATGTCGCCGTCATCGACTACCCGACGGTTCAGTCGGTTGTTGACCGCATTGAAGGTTTCAAGAAGGGTATCGCCAAGTACCCGGACATCAAGATCGTGGCGATCCAGCCGGGCATCACCCGTCCGGAAGCTCTGGCCACCGCGCAGAACATCCTGCAGGCCAATCCGGATATCGTCGGCATCTTCGGCTTCGGCGACGATGCTGCACTGGCTGCCGCATCGGCTGTGAAGGCTGCCAAGCTCGAAAACCAAGTGAAGGTGATCGGCTTCGACGGTATGGAAGAAGCCCGCAACGCCGTGAAGAACGACCCGATCATGGTCGGCGTTATCGCACAGTATCCGGACCAGATGGGCAAGGTTGCGGTTGAAACCGCCGCTAAGGTCATCAAGGGCGAGAGCGTTCCGGCCAAGCAGCCGATCGTTCCGGGCGTCGTCACCAAGGACGGCGAAACCAAGTAAGACCGCGTGAAGCAGCGACACTCCTCCCAGTCGCTGTTTCCTTTCAGCGTGTGGCGGCCAGGGAAACCTCCCCTTTCCGAGCCGCCACCGCATCCCTTTAGACAGCAGCACTGTGCGACCCCGGTAACACCCGGTTCGTGACAGACTGCAGCAAACGGAGCGTGGAGGCCTCAAAAGTGACAGATCCTGTGACAGCCACCAAATCCGAACAGAAGACGGCAGCAGATACGGTTCTGGAAATTCGCGATGTCGCGAAATCTTTCGGCCCGGTCATAGCGCTGAAGCGCATGAACCTGACCGTGCGTCGTGGTCGCGTGCATACGCTGCTCGGCGAAAACGGTGCGGGCAAATCCACGCTGATGAAGATTCTGGCCGGCGTGTTCAAGCCAACCTCCGGCACCATTCTGCTCAAAGGCGCGGCCTATGCGCCGAAGAATCCGCGCGACGCGCGCGCCAGTGGCATCGCCATCGTCTTTCAGGAATTGAGCCTCTCCCGCAACCTGACTGTTGCCGAGAATATTTTCGCGAACCACGAGCCAAGCCGCTTCGGCTTCATCCGCGAGCGCGAGCTGAACGCGGAAGCGACCAGACTTGTTGCCGATCTCGGACTTCCGGTCGATCCGCGCGCCAAGGTCGGCGATCTTTCGATTGCCCAGCGCCAGCTCGTCGAAATCGCCAAGGGATTGAGCCAGCCTGCTGACGTCGTCATTCTGGATGAGCCGACCTCGTCGCTGTCCGACAGCGAAGCTGAAATTCTGTTTTCGATCATCGAGCGGCTGAAAGCGAAGGGCACTGCCGTCATCTATATTTCGCACCGCATGGAAGAAATCATGCGGCTTTCCGACGACATTACGGTTGTCCGCGATGGCGAATATGTCACGACCGCCGAAAAGAGTGAAACCAGCATCGACCGTCTGATCGCGCTGATGGTTGGTCGTGAGATGAACGATATCTACCCGCCGCGTGAAGCGCCGCGCCCCTCAGAAAATGTTCCGCCGATTCTGGCGACGAAGAACCTCTCCGTGCCGGGTAAATTTCATGACGTCACCATCGATGTGAAGGCGGGCGAAGTTCTCGGGCTGTTCGGGCTTGTCGGCTCTGGCCGTTCCGATGTGATGAAGGCGCTGTTCGGGATGTTGCGTCCAACGGGCGAAATCCGGCTCGATGGTGAGGTCATCACCCTTTCCTCACCGACCGATGCCATTCGCAACGGCATTGCTTTCGTGACCGAGAACCGCAAGGAAGAAGGTCTCGTTCTTCCGCATAGCGTTGAGCGCAACATCAATATGGTTGGGCTTGGTCAGCTGGCGGGGCCCTTCGGCCTGATGCGTTCCAGCGCGGAGCGCTCCGCCGCCAGGGCGGAAGTGCTGCGTCTGGCCATCAAGACAGCATCCATCGACACGGTTGCCGGATCGCTCAGCGGCGGCAACCAGCAGAAGATCGTGCTGGCAAAGTGGCTGCAAACAAAGCCGCGCATTCTCATTCTCGACGAACCGACGCGCGGTGTCGACGTTGGCGCGAAATTCGAAATCTATCGCATCATCCGTGAACTTGCCGCCAATGGCGCGGCGATCCTGATGGTTTCCTCCGAACTGCCGGAAGTGCTGGGTCTCAGCGACCGCGTGGCCGTCATGCATAACAAGCATGTCGCTGCCATTGTCGATGCCGATGGCCTCACGCCCGAAACCGTCATGAGCTACGCAGCAGGAATGCACATATGAGCAACGTACAAAATCTTCAGAAGAAAGCCGTGGACGCGGAAGTCCGCCGTTCGCTTTTCAGCTCCCCGCTGATCCGTCAATATGGCGGCATCATCATCTCGCTGGCCGTGCTCTGCGTGGTCTTCGCGGTGTTGAACCCGCGCTTTCTCGCCTTCAACAACTTCATGAACATCATGCAGCAGGTGGCGGTGATCGCCGTTGCCGCCTATGGCATGACCTATGTGATCCTGCTCGGTGAAATCGACCTGTCGATCGGTTCGATCATCGCGGTTTCCGGCATGGTGGCGGCGCAAGCCTTCTCCATGGGCTTCGGCTTCGTACCGACTGTTGTTTTTACCCTTGCGGCGGGCGCCATCATGGGCGGGCTGAATGGTGTGCTTTCGGCAAAGCTGATGCTGCCATCCTTCATCGTAACGGTGGCGACAATGGGCATCTATCGCGGCATGGTCAGCCTGCCGACCAATGGTGCACCTGAAATCATCGAAAACGACACATGGCTCGCCATTGGTTCGGAAAACTGGCTCGGCCTGCCGATCATCATCTGGATCGTCGGCGTCCTGTTCATCTTCAACTATATCCTGCTGTCGAAGACCGTTTTTGGCCGCCGCATCTATCTGTCGGGCGGCAACAAGGAAGCGGCGATCTATTCGGGCATCCGCGTCGACCGCATCAAGATCATCGTCTTCATGCTTTCGGGCGTCATGGCTGCGATCAGCGGCATTCTCCTGTCGTCGCGTCTGTCCTCGGCGCAGACCAATGCGGGCATGGGCTACGAACTCGACGCCATTGCGGCGGTCGTGCTGGGCGGCACCTCGCTTGCTGGCGGCGTCGGCACCATGGTCGGCACCATTCTCGGCGCGCTTATCATCGGCGTCATCAATAACGGCATGAACATGCTGTCGGTGCCTTACTTCTATCAGCTCATCGTCAAGGGCGTGGTCATTCTGGTCGCGGTCTGGCTCGATGTGCGCTCGAAATCCGTTCGTACGTAATCGCGGTGCAGCTTATGAAAAAGATCATCACCATCGGCGAAATCGTCGTCGAGATCATGGCCGTGGAAACCGGCAACGGTTTCAAGTCTGCCATCCCGTTGATCGGCCCGTTCGCTTCCGGCGCGCCTGCGATCTTCATCGATCAGGCGGCCAAAATGGGCCAGCCTTGCGGCATGGTCAGTGCAGTCGGCAATGACGATTTCGGCGCACTCAATGTCGAGCGCCTGCAAAAAGACGGCGTGGATGTTTCGGCCATTGGCGTACATCCGACGGCCGCCACCGGAAGCGCCTTCGTGCGTTATCGCCCCGATGGCAATCGCGATTTCATCTTCAACATCAAGCACAGCGCATGCAGTGCCATCGGCCTGACGCCGGAAGCTGAAAAGCTGATCGAGACCACCGATCACCTGCATATTATGGGTTCGGCCCTGTTCTCCGACGGCATTGTTTCGGCGATCCACGAGGCGACAATCCGCATCAAGGCGAAGGGCGGCACAGTGTCCTTCGACCCGAACATCCGCAAGGAAATGCTGGAATTGCCGGGCATGCGCCAGGCACTGGCCCATGCGCTGGAAAACACCGACCTGTTCATGCCAAGCGGCCCGGAAATCTTCCTCTTCACCAAGGCGACCGAGGAAAAGGCTGCCGTAGAAGAACTGCTGGCCCGCGGTATCAAAGCCGTTGTGATCAAGCGCGGCGCTGAAGGCGCAAGCTATTTCGACCAGTCTGGCGAAGTTTTCGCACCTGCTTTCAAGGTCGATGAAATCGACCCAACCGGAGCAGGCGACAGTTTTGGCGCGGCATTCGTCACCTGCTGGCTGCGCGACATGGCCCCGAAGGAAGCTCTTGTCATCGCCAACGCCACCGGCGCACGCGCCGTTGGTGTCAAAGGGCCGATGGAGGGCACCTCGACCATGGCCGAAATTGAAGCCTTCCTTCAGAAAAACGGAGTTCCAGCATGAGCAGCACGAACGTTCTGAGCGCACTTCCCGCCCGTTACGCCAGCGGAACTCGCGGCGGCATCACGTCGATCTGCTCTGCGCATCCTCTGGTGATTGAGGCCGCCCTTCTTGAAGGCATCGCGACCAGCACGGACGTGCTGATCGAGGCCACCTGCAATCAGGTCAATCAGGACGGCGGCTATACGGGCATGACGCCTGCCGACTTCCGCCGCTTTGTGGAAGACATCGCGGCTCGCGTCGGTTTCGACACCAAGCGGCTCATTCTGGGTGGCGACCATCTCGGCCCGAACCCGTGGAAGCATCTGCCTGCCGAAGAAGCCCTGCTGAAATCGGATGTCATGATCGATGCCTTCGTGCGCGCGGGCTTCACCAAGATCCATCTCGACACGTCGATGGGCTGCGCTGGCGAGCCGGTTGCACTGCCCGATGCCGTGACCGCCGAGCGCGCCGCGCGTCTGGCCAAGGTTTCCGAAGCCGCAGCCCGTGAAGCCGGATACGACCTTCCGGTCTATATTATCGGCACCGAAGTCCCGATTCCCGGCGGTGCGATGGAAGAAATCGAAGAGCTGGAACTGACCAAGCCGGGCGCGGCGGTCGAAACAGTCGCCATTCACCGCAAGGCTTTCGCAGCACTCGGACTGGAAGATGCCTTTGCCCGCGCCATCGGCGTTGTGGTGCAGCCGGGCGTCGAATTCGGCAACGAGAATGTGGTCTTCTACAACAGCGAAAAGGCGACGGCGCTGAGCGGTGTTCTCAGCGAAATGCCGCAATTCGTCTTTGAAGCACATTCGACCGATTATCAGCCGGTGGAAGCGCTTTCCGATCTCGTTCACGACGGCTTTGCCATTTTGAAAGTCGGCCCCGGCCTGACTTTTGCACTGCGCGAGGCGCTTTACGGTCTCGACCAGATTGCGGCTTTCCTCGACAAGCTGCCGGAAGAAGAAACCCTGCGCGGCAAAATGGAAGCCCTGCTTCTGGCCGAGCCGAAGAACTGGGAAAAGTACTACCATGGCGATGCGGAAGAACTGCGTCTGCAACGCCATTTCTCCTATAGCGACCGCATCCGCTATTACTGGCCGCACCCGGTAGCAACCGCTGCTGTGGATGCACTTTTGAAGCGTCTGGAAGGTCGCAAGATACCGGAAACGCTGATCAGCCAGTATCTGGGCACGCTTTATCCGGCGGTTGCCTCCGGTGACGTTGAACCGACGCCGCACGCCCTGATGGTGGAAGCCGTCCGCAATGTCGTGCGCACTTACGGCAAGGCTGTAGCCTAAATTTCAAGAACAGCTTGCGCCTGTTTCGGGCGCAAGCTGTTGCCTATTTCTCTGGCGCAAGCCGCGCCAGAAAATCGTCGCACCATCGTGTGACGTCGTGGGTTTTCAGAAAATCCATCATGCCATTAAAGCGCTCCTGCCGCTCCTCCAATTGCATGGAGAGCGCACGCGCTATCGCATAGGCCACCGCTTCCGTGTCATAGGGATTGACCAGCACCGCGCCGTCCAGTTCCTGCGCAGCACCAGCAAAGCGTGACAGCACAAGCACACCCGGATCATCCGGGTCTTGCGCCGCGACATATTCCTTTGCCACGAGGTTCATGCCATCACGCAAAGGCGTGACCAGCCCCACCTTTGACAGGCGATAAAGCCCGGCCAGAACATCGCGGTTGAGAGACCGGTTGATATAGCGGATCGGCGTCCAGTCGAAGGTCGCATTGGCGCCATTGATGCGCCCGGCCATTTCAGCCACCTCCCGCTGCATCGCCTTATATTCCGGCACCTCGGTTCGCGACTTCGGCGTTACCTGCAAGAAGGTGACATTGCCGCGATTGACCGGATCGATTTTCATGAAATGCTCGAAAGCTTCGAGCCGATTGGTAATCCCCTTGGAATAATCCAGCCTGTCGACGCCGATGATCAGATCGCGCCCGCTCATGCTGGCGCGCATGCGCTTTACGGATGGGCTGTTCTGAGTCTTGCTGGCGATCTCGGCAAACATCTCCGTTTCGATACCGATGCCGAAACTGTCCACGCTGAAACTGCGCCCGAACGCTTCGAAGCGGCGAGGTTCGATCTGTTTGCCGATCTTTTCGCGCCGCAAACCACCGATGAAATTCTCGACATCGTTTTCAGTCTGGAACCCGACGAGATCATAGGCCGTCAAGCCGCGAATGATCGCCTCATGCACCGGCAAGGTCAAAAGTAGATCAGCCGGTGGCCAGGGAATATGCATGAAAAAGCCAATGCGATTTTCTACACCGCAGCGCCGCAGCTCTTCGGCCAGCGGGATCAGGTGATAATCATGCACCCAGATGATGTCGTCCGGCTCAAGCAGCGGCAGCAATTGCTGCGCGAACAACCGGTTGACTCGAAAATAACCCGCCATGTCCTTGCGCGTATAATCGATCAGGTCGAGCCGGTAATGACAAAGCGGCCACAACATTCGGTTGGCGAAGCCAGCGTAATATTCGTCGATATCTTTCTTTTGCAGGCTCAACAGAGCGTAGCTGATCGGCCCCACCTGCTTCGTTTCGAGCTGGTGTGTTTGCCTGCCGGATAGCGTTTCACCGGACCAGCCAAACCAGACCCCGCCGCGCACATTCAAAGCCGCCTGCAAGGCGACGGCCAATCCTCCCGCCGGTGCTTTCCCCTGCTTGTCCGGCAAGGGCACCCGGTTGGAAACCACGACAAGGCGTCCCACTCCACTCTCCTCTCAAAGTTAGAGCATTTCCAGCAAAAGTGCGTAGCGGTTTTGCGTAGGATAATGCGTAATAACAAATAGCTAGAGCGGTTCCACGATTCCGTTTTCACCGGAACCGCTCTAGCAATTTCCTGCAATGTCGATAATCCAGGCCCGAACAGCCGCCGGAGAGGATATTGTCTCCCCGGGCAGGTCGCGGATCGCGTCGCCGACCGCAACGCCCAACCCGCCCATATCCATCGCAGCGCGCAGCATCGGCACATCCGTCAGATCGTCGCCGAAAGCGATCGGACGACGACCGGCAAAGGCCGCACTCCGCATCAGACGGCGCAAGGCAGCGCCCTTATCGCCATGGCGTGATCGCAATTCGAAAACGAATTTACCCGCCTGAACGCGCCAGTCGGGACCGGCCAGCTTTTCCGCCGCGTCGATCAACTCACGAGCGATATCTTCCTTCTCGGGTGCTGCCCTGAAATGGACGGCAATAGCATTGCCTTTATCCTCGACGAGAAGCCCGGCAATGCCCGCCTGCGTCTGGCGAATGAAATCCTTGGCGCGTGCAAATTGTTCGCCGGGTTCCAGCATCTCGACATGCCCCGACGGAAGGCGGAATTCGGTGCCATGCAATGCCGCAACAGCACCCGAATAAGAAGGGAAGCGCTCCGCCACAAATTCCAAGGGGCGTCCAGTCACGAGCGCCACCGCGCCGGACAAATGCTGGCGCAGTTTTTCCAGAGCATCAACAAGCGCTGGATCGACCACGACGCTGTCAGGCGTCGGCGCCAGATCCAGCAAGGTTCCGTCGATATCGAAGAAAAGCGCATATCCGGCATTATCCGCCGATAGCGCCGCAAGCGAGGTGCTTTCTGAATTCGCCTTTGAAAGGTGCATGAATTTCAAACCCCTCACACAGTGAAAGGTTCCCTATTTCATGCAGGCGCCTGAGCACGGCTAGAAAATTTCATTCAAGCCGTGCGTGGTGTTTTCCTTTTGAACAGCACTGCCGCCAGACCGAGGATCAGGGTTCCCGCGATAAACAGGAAGGCGGCGGCGGCAATTGCCGGGCTGATGTTTTCGCGGATCGTGGAAAACATCTGTCGCGCCAGCGTTCGCTGGTTTGGTCCAGCGACGAATAGCGTCAGCACCACCTCGTCCAGCGACGTGGCGAAAGCCAGTACTGCACCTGAAACCACGCCCGGCATGGCAAGCGGCAAAGTCACCCTGCGGAACACCGTCAGCGGCGATGCGCCAAGGCTTTCCGCTGCAAGTTCCACGCGCCGGTCAATACCTGCCAGCGCGCCGGTGACGCTCACCATCACGAACGGGATCGACACCACCGTATGCGCGACGATGACCCCGAAATAGGAATTCGCAATCCCCAGCCGCACGAACAGCAATTGCATGCCGACGCCCATCACCACCGCAGGCACGACCATCGGCAGCAGAAACAACGTGCGGATCGGACCCGACAGGAACAGCGCCCGATTGCGCAGGCCAAGCGCCGCCATGGTTCCGAGCACCGTCGCCAGCGCCATCGTGCCAGTGCCGATGATCAGGCTGTTGACGATGGCGCGTCGCCAGGCATCAGCCGTTGCCAGCTCTTCGAACCAGCGCATCGACCAGCTGGGCACCGGATAGGTGAGAAACACGCTTGAGGTGAATGCCAGCGGCAGGATGGCAAACAACGGCGCGACCAGAAATATGACCGCGGCGACGCCGAAGATGATTTTGACAGAGCGCCCCATGGTCATGCCCTCCCCGGCTTTTCGTTGGTCAGGCGACCATAGACCGCGTAGAGCACCAGACAAACGACCAGCAGCACCATGCCCAGCGCACCCGCCATGCCCCAATTGGCCGAGCCGGTTGCATAATAAGCGATGATCGAGCTGATCATCTGGTCGCTCGGACCGCCGATCAGCGCCGGAGTGATGTAATAGCCAATCGCGCTCATGAAGACGAGCAACATGCCCGACAGAATTCCACGCATACTGAGCGGCAGCAGAACCCGCAGAAACGCGCGCCATGGCGGCGCGCCCAGCGAGGCAGCGGCAGGCATCAGATTATTCGGGATGGACACCAGCACGCTGTAAATCGGCAAAACCATGAATGGCAAAAGCACATGCGTCATGGCGATGATCACGCCGGTCCGGTTGAATATCAGCGGCAGCGGCCCGTTGGTAAGCCCGAGCCAGGTCAGCGTGTCGTTGATCAACCCCTTATCCTGCAACAGAATGAACCATGCCGCCGTGCGCACCAGAAGCGACGTCCAGAGCGGCAGCAGCACCGCTGCAAACAAGGCGCTTTTCACCCAGCCCGTGGCGGAAGCCAGCAACACCGCATAGGGATAGCCGATAGCGGCGCAAGCTAATGTGACCAGCGCGGCAATCCAGAAGGTGCGCAGCATGATGGCGCGATTTGCCGATGTGCCCAGCGCCATGGAAACAATCTCGCCGGAACTGTCGCGTTCCATATCCACAGCGGCCAATAGATTGCGATCCGTGGTGGGGGACAGGGCATTGGCAATTGCGCGCCAATATTGAGGTTGGCTCCAGCGTTTATCAACGGCCTCAAGATCGAGCGCGGGATCGCCCTTCTCAATGGCCGAGATCGTCTTGCTCATCAGCGTACGAAAGCCCGACTGGGCGCTGTTCAGCCGCCGCACCATATCGCCGACAGCCTGCTGGTCGGTGGAGGTCTTGAGATCGGCAACAAGCGCCTGTTTCATCTCCGGTGTCGGGCCGGATTGACCGTCCCACGCGCCGACCGCTTCTGCCGTTTGCGGCAAAACACGCAGCACCGCCGTATCGGAAATTGCCTGTTTCATCATCACGCCGAGCGGCCACAAGAAGAACAGCGCAATGAAGATCAAAAGCGGGGCGATGAGCAAAACGGAGCGCGTGCTCTTGGCGGAAAGTACCGTCATGCGACAATGGTCCAGCAATCAGCGGCATTGAAATGCGCCACCACATCGACACCCGGCTTCCACTCGCGCGCCTTGCGATCGAGACGGACAATGAAATTATGCGCCTTGTCATCCAGCTGGATGCGCAGATGGTCGCCCTGATAGACACTATCGGTAACGCGCGTGCTGAGACTGTTGTCCGCCCTGCCCTCGCCGCCCAGTTCTATCCGCTCCGGGCGGATTGAAAGCAACACGTTCTGCCCTGGCGTCAGCGCCCCCGATGAAGAGGCATTCAGCTCGGCGCCATTGTTGAGGCGGATCAACGTATTGGTTCCGTCGATACGCTCCACCTTGCCTTCGGCAAGATTGGTTTCGCCGATAAACTCCGCCACGAAACGGGTCTTGGGTTCGTCATAGATTTCGCGCGGTGAGCCGATCTGTTCAATCTGACCTTTGTTGAACACAGCAATGCGGTCCGACATGGTCAGAGCCTCGCTCTGGTCATGCGTCACGAAAACAATCGTCAAACCGAGGCGGCTATGCAGAGCGCGGATATCGAGCTGCATCTGTTCGCGCAATTGCTTGTCGAGCGCGCCGAGCGGTTCGTCCATCAGCACCACGCCCGGTTCGAAAACCAGCGCGCGTGCCAGAGCCACACGCTGCTGCTGCCCGCCGGAGAGCTGCGATGGCTTGCGCTCGCGCATGGTGGAAAGCTGCACCATATCCAGCACTTTTCCGACCTTGTCGGAAATTTCCGCCTTGCCAAGCCCGCGCATCTGTAGCGGAAACGCGACATTCTCGCCGACACTCATATGCGGAAACAGCGCATAGTTCTGGAAGACGACACCCATATTGCGCTTATAGGACGGCACATCGTTGATGGACTTGCCATCGACGATGAGCTTACCGCCGCTCGGACTTTCAAAGCCTGCGAGCATCATTAGAAGCGTGGTTTTACCAGAGCCCGACGGCCCCAGAAGGCTGACAAACTCCCCGCGTGCGATATCGAGGTTGAGCCCGTCTATGACTTTGAAATCGGCGTAGGATTTACTGATATTCTCAAATCGAATTCGATAGTCCGTCAATGAATCACTCCATTTGCCGGCAATCGGAATATCCCGTCCACCCGCCAGAGCGATTCCGGTTTTAAACGAAACGCTCCAGCTATTTGTTTTAACGGCAGACGGGACGGCGATAGGCGTTTTTCAGGCTACCCTCTTACTGCGCCAGCCAGGCGTTGAAACGCTTCGTCAGCTCTTCCGAATTGTCGATCCAGAAATCGACATTGAGCGGAATAGCATCGGTCATGTTGGCTTCTGCGGTTGGCAGATCGCCTGCGAATTCCGCCGGCACCTTGCTGGCGGCTTCCTTGTTTGGAAGACCATAGGCAACAAATTTCGGCAGCTTGACCTGGTTTTCAGGCTCGCTTGTGAAAGCGATGAAATCCATGCCTGCATCCTTGTTCTCGGCGTCCTTGAGGACAACCCAGCTATCAACGGCATAGATGCTGCCCGGCCATACCACCTTGAAATTCTTGCCTTCAGCACGATTGATGCCCGTGATACGGCCATTATAGGCCGAGGCCATCACAACTTCGTCGGATGCCAGCAGTTGAAGCGGCTGTGCGCCAGCTTCCCACCAAACGATATTTGGCTTCAGCTCATCGAGCTTCTTGAAGGCGCGGTCGACGCCTTCAGGCGTGCCCAGCACGTCATAGACTTCGTCCTTCTTGACGCCGTCTGCGAGCAGCGCGAATTCAAGCGTGTATTTTGCACCCTTGCGCAACGAGCGTTTACCAGGGAACTTCTTCACATCCCAGAAATCCGCCCAGGACTTGGGGCCATCCTTCAGCTTGTCGCCATTATAGGCGATGGCCGTTGACCAGACGATGGCGCCGACGCCGCAATCATTGACCGCGCTGTCGAGAAACTTGTCCTTGCCGCCAAGCTTGGCCCAGTCGATCTTTTCATAGAGACCGTCGGCACAGCCAAGCGCCAGTTCTTCGGCTTCCACCTGCACCACGTCCCAATTGGGCTTGCCAGCCTTCACCTTGGCCTGAATGACGCCGTAGCCGCCGTCCCAGGATTCATCGAGCAGCGGCTTTCCGGTCTTTTCCGACAACGGTTTGAAATAGATTTCGCGTTGCGCATCCTGATAGTTGCCGCCCCAGGAGACAACTGTCAGATCGCGCGCCGCAGCAGGCGCAACATGAAAACCGGTGACAGTTGCGAGAAGTGCACCGGCGAAGGCAAGGCGTGCCATTTTCATAATCTTATTTCCCCATTTGTTTCGACAGGTTTGTCCTGCCGTTGTTGTAATGGGGACCATGCTAGCCCGATCATTTGTTGTGGGCAATAAAGTATTAGCGGCACACTGCAAAAGTCGAATGCGCGGTGTGGGCTTAAAATCGTGACCGGGGAATATCCCGCTTAGATATCCCTTTGCTGCGGGTCTGCTTACGCCGCCGCAAGCAAAGCGTTTGCCCCCGTCTGCAGGTCAGCCTACACCTCAGCCGTCGGCTGGATCTTTCAAACTGAATCGAAAAGATGCCGCTTCTTATACCGCCAGATGTCTGGTGGCTCTCAGCATCAGCGTCCAGCCCCAGTCATTGGCTTCCAGCAGATCGCGAAGGCGATGCCCCATCACCGGCGCGAGTGCATTGTTGAGTTTTTGCGATGTCAGGAAACGCCGGTAGCCGCGTTGCGCCATGGGCGTGATGGAACGCAACTGTTCTATCTTGAAAAAAGGCGACGCCAGCCCGGCAAGTTCTGTCCGGTCGACCCAACGGCGAACCTGTCCCGGACCGGGCGGAGCAACGCTGCAATGTTTTTGCAGCACGGGACGGTTTTGCGTCGCGAGGAGCAACATGCCGCCTGGAACCAGCAGATCGGCCAGCCGCTCCATGAAATGGGGCTGGTTCTCGACATGCGACAGCACTTCCAGACTGACAATCACGTCGAAGGATTGCGGCTCGAAGGACAGCGAGAAGAAATCGCCCGACACGAATTTGATTTCCGGCCAGCGCGCCTGCGCCCGTTGCAAAACCTCGTCGGATAGGTCGGTTCCTACAACGTCGCCAAACCGGGCCAGCTCTGGACAGAGCCACCCCGCACCACAGCCGACTTCGAGGATTTTCAACCCGCTTCTGCGCGTGCGCGCCAGACTGTCGAGGACCATCTCCGCCTGACGACGCGAGATTTCGTGCAGCTCTTTTTCGCGGGTCTGCGCGTTCCAGTCGTTCCAGAATTGGCGTTGCTGTTCAGCTTCTATCTTCATGCATGCAGAATGCACAAACAGAGCTGCCGAGCATATCGCCGTATAAGGCGGAGCCGCTACACCTTTCGGCGGAGCGGCATCCACAACATAGCTATAATTTCTGCGCGAGAATCTTGTCGATGCGCCGACCGTCCATATCGACGATTTCAAACCGCCAATTGTCATATTCGAAACTGTCGCCAACAGAAGGCAGGTCGCCCAGTTGCAGCAGGGCAAAACCGGCAATCGTATGATAGCCGCGATCTTCCGGGACTTCGGTAAATCCCAGACGATGGAAGGCCTCATGGGCCGACATCAGACCGTCGATCAGAAGCGACCCGTCCGTGCGCGTCACGATATCCGGCTCTTCGTCGTCAATATCCGGTATGTCGCCCGCAATGGCTTCCAGCAGGTCCGACTGGGTGACGATGCCTTCGAGGATGCCATATTCATCCACGACGACGACCAGCCGCACCGGACTTTTCTTGAAGATTTCAAGCACACGGAAAATCGGCGTCGCCTCATGCACGACGACGAGTTCCCGGATCGCCTTTAGCGGATTAACCGCATGACCGTCGAGCACCTGATCAAGCAGATCTTTCTTGAGAACCATGCCGATGGGTTCGTCGATGCTTTGATGCGCGACCAGCAATTGTTCATGGCGACATTCGCGGACGGTCTTGAGCATCTGTTCCTGCGTGTCGTCGGCGTCCACCCAGTCGATCTCACGCCGAGGCGTCATGATGTCGCCCACGCGACGGTCACCGATGGTCAGCGCACGCGCCACCACCTCGCGCTGCGTCATTTCGATCAGACCAGCCTGCTGGCTGGCCGCGACGAGCAGCTTGATCTCTTCCGGAGAATGGGTCGATCCCTCCCCGTTGCCCGGCTGCAAACCGCACACCCGCAGCACCAGATTTCCCAGCGCGTTGAGCGTGGAAATGGCGGGCCAGAAGATAAAGGTGAAAGCACCGAGCGCACGGACCACAAACAGCGCCGTGCCCTCGCTGCGCTGCAAGGCGAGGCTTTTGGGTGCGAGTTCACCCAGCACAATATGCAGTGCCGTGATGATGATGAACGCAATCGCAACCGCGATGGCATGCGAACCGAAGCTCACCCATTCGGTTGGCAGTGCGCTCAAAGCAGGTTCGATCAGGTGCGCAAGGGCCGGTTCACCGATCCAGCCAAGCGCGAGCGAGGAAATGGTGATGCCGAGCTGCGTGGCCGCAAGATTGGCATCGAGATGATCCACTGCGCGCTGAAGAGCCGTAGCATTGGTCCGCTTGGCGGCGACGAGTTCCGCCACCCGGCTTTTGCGGACAGCCACCAGTGAGAATTCAGCGGCAACGAAGAAGCCGTTGGCGGCCACCAGAAGAAGGACCGCCAGAATGCCAATAATATCCGCCCAATACATGCTCAATCCTTATCGCGGCGCCCTATCGCGGGTTGCGACTCTGTCTTAATCGAAAACACTATGCCTTAGGCTTGGGCGACGCTCAAGAAATGCTCGAATTTTGCTGGCAAATCAATCAGGGCTTTAGTCGACCACCGTTACCACTGACGGTGCTTCACCAACCGTTCCGATGATACGCGCCGCCGGATAACCGGCGGAGCGGATTGTCGCGAGAATACGCTCCGCCGCATCTGGCGCACAGGAAACAAGCAGACCACCGGAGGTTTGCGGGTCAGTCAGCAATTGCTGCTGCCAGAGCGGCGTGTCGTCGGCGAGGTGCACTTCGTCGCCATAGCTCGCCCAGTTGCGGGTCGAAGCGCCAGTGATAAAGCCCTCCTCTGCAAGGCGTGCAGCCTGGCTCAAAAGCGGAAGTTCACTATATCGAAGTGTGATGCCAACCTTCGATCCTCGCGCCATTTCAAGCGCATGACCGAGGATACCGAAGCCTGTCACATCTGTGATGGCATGAACGGCCTCATCCTTTCCAAGTTCAGCGCCAACACGGTTCAGCAGAGTGACGGAGGCCATCATCTCATCGTAACCTGCGCTGTCGAGCACCTGTTTCTTGAAAGCGGCGGAATAGATGCCGACGCCAAGCCCCTTGGTCAAAATGAGCACATCGCCCGGTTTGGCTCCACTGTTCTTGCGCAGATTCGAGAGCTTGCATGTGCCGATCACCGCCAGCCCATAAATCGGCTCCGGCGCATCGATGGAATGGCCACCTGCCACCGGAATACCGGCTTCGGCGCAAATGCTGGAACCGCCTTTCAGGATATCACGGATCATTTCGGCAGGCATCTGGTTCACCGGCATGCCGAGGATCGCCAGCGCCATGATCGGCGTTCCACCCATAGCGTAAACATCGGATATGGCGTTGGTTGCAGCAATGCGCCCGAAATCGACAGGATCGTCCACCATCGGCATGAAGAAATCCGTCGTAGCGATCACGCAGGTTTCATCATCCAGCTGCCAGACCGCTGCATCGTCGCCGGTCTCAGTGCCGACAAGCAGTTGCTTGAAAGGCTGAATGGCGGGCTGGTCCGCAAACAGATTTTGCAACACGGCAGGCGCCAGCTTGCAGCCGCAGCCGCCGCCATGCGCCAGAGTGCTGAGACGGATGGGCGATGCGATATCCATAATTCCTCCTGAGCCGAAAGCGGTTCGTTCGCGAGTGCAAACAGAAACCGCCCCGGCATGTTATTTCGTATCAGATCGAGATTTCGCGTGCCGTCATGCTATAACGGAAAGCATCCGCGTCGAGGCAATCGAGACGCGTGCTGGCCACTTCGGCTTGCGGATACATCAGGAAACCAAGCTCCCCACCCTTCGCGGATGGCAGATCGACGTCACTGCCGTCATTGAAGGCGATCCAGTTGCCTTCCCACGCCCCGAAGAGCTTCTGACGAACAGCAACGACACGCGGATCGTCTGCGGTCAGCCCGTCCTTCTCCTCTTCAAGCATGACCTTTCGAACATCGGCAGGATCGGTCGCCACCCAGCCAACGCCGTCGAGATAGATTTCAGCACGGCAATGCTGCGACTTGGTGATGACCTCGTTCTTCGCGCCAAGGCTCTTGTAACCAAAGGCGGACGGTGCCACCCGCACCCCGTAAAGATCGCGGGCAGGAATGCCGGCTGAGCGTACCAGCGCCACGAAAAGCGGGTTGAGATCAGCGCATTTGCCGCCAAGATCGCCGCTCTTCAACATGGCCACGATATCGCCATCACCGCAGCCGCGCGTGGAGGCACGCCGATAGGTGTTGGCGACAACCCAGTCATAGATGCGGCGCGCTTTGTCCTGATCGCGTGAGGCATCGCCGACGATCTTGTCGGCGGTTTCCCGAACGATGCCATCCACCGGAGCCAGCCGTGTTCCGGCCAGATATTTGGCGCGTTCTGTCTGCGTCAGTGGTGCTACAGCTGCCGATGCTTCAAGGTTGCTCGCGCGGTCCCGGGTCGAGATGAGGCTGATAATTTCCGCTGACGGCTCTTCCCCGCCCGGCGCCCATTCGAGATAGAGCAGGCCTACCCCGCTATGCGGATCACGATCGAGTTGGGCGACCTTGGCATTGGTCCTCCAGCGATTGCCTTCCGCGCGGTTCCAGTCATCCGCCTGAAACCCTGCCAGCGGCACCCATGCCCGGATGACATCCTTGGACCCGGCTGGATTGACGACGGTCTTGATTTCGAAGCTGCGCCAGTTCGACGGCTGCGGCGCAAAGGTGCCGTCAGCAGCGAAGGCAGGCGTCAAGCTTAAGCCCGGCATGGCGCTGAGGGCGGCGCAGGCCGCACCGGATTTCAGGAGTTCCCGACGATTCATGACGATCCCCTTAAATAGCCCCTTTTGGAGCCATGAGCTTTGTTTCTTGCGATTTTGCGGAGAAAGCGCTGCTGTTGCGCCTGACCGGAACGGTCAGCGCAGGCCAGGAATGATCCATGATCAAGGCCCCGAAACTCGGGAGCAGCGGAAGAAGTCACAACGGCAGTCTGCCGTGTTTGTAGAAGTCCGTCAATCAACGAACAAACAAGACAAAGTGTTCGTAAAGATTACATTCATGTATTAATACCTGACTATGATAGTCATGTTATTTATAAATGCACTTTGTTGTTACATTTTTCGACCTTCGCTTCGGTTGACAACTGCAATTTATTGCGTTGAACTAACGACTTGAAAGTCAAGCCTGCCCGGCAACGTGCCTGCGACTATATCCCGGCACGTCGGTTCTGATCATCAGGGAGGTATCGCGCTATGAATGTGGAGCTCTCACGCCGCCAGTTTCTGGGCGGAACGGGAGCGGTGGTAGCGGCTTCGGCGCTCGGTTCTTTCGGCTTTGGCGCGGTGGAAACCGCCTATGCCGAGTCCATTCGCCCCTTCAAGCTGGCCAATACGACCGAAACCCGGAATACCTGCCCCTATTGCTCGGTGGCCTGTGGCATCATCCTTTATTCCAAGGGCGATGTGCGCAAGGGCGAGAAGGCTGACCTGATCCATGTCGAAGGCGACACGGATCACCCGACCAATCGCGGCACGTTGTGCCCGAAGGGTGCGGCGCTCAAGGATTTCGTCAAAGCGAATACCCGCCTGCAATATCCGATGGTGCGTGAACCCGGCTCGGGCGCGTTCAAGCGCATATCCTGGGACGATGCGCTGGATCGGATTGCGCGCCACCTCAAGGATGACCGCGATGCAAACTTCATCGCGAAGAATGAGGCGGGCGTCACCGTCAACCGCTGGACGTCGACGGGGTTCCTCGCCGCTTCCGCAACAACCAACGAAACAGCGTTTCTCACCTACAAGGTGGTGCGCAGTGCAGGCATAGTCGCATTCGATAATCAGGCTCGCGTCTGACACGGCCCGACGGTGGCGAGTCTCGCCCCATCATTTGGCCGTGGCGCAATGACCAACGCCTGGACAGACATCAAGAACACTGACCTCATCGTCGTCATGGGCGGCAATGCGGCGGAAGCGCATCCATGCGGCTTCAAATGGGTGACGGAGGCCAAGGCCAACCGTGGCGCCCGGCTGATCGTCGTCGATCCGCGTTTCACGCGCACGGCATCGGTAGCGGATTATTATTCGCCGATCCGTCAAGGGTCGGATATCGCCTTCCTGCTCGGCGTCATCAACTATTGCATCCAGAACGATCACGTGCAGTGGGAATATGTGAAGCACTTCACCAATGCCAGCTACATCGTCAAGGATGGCTTCGAGTATAAGGACGGGCTGTTTACCGGCTATGACGAGGAAAAGCGCGATTATGATCGCTCGAGCTGGGAATATGTGATCGGCGACGACGGCTATGCCGTCGTGGACGATACGTTGCAGCATCCGCGTTGCGTGTGGAACCTGCTGAAACAGCATGCTTCCATCTACACGCCGGAAATGGTCGAGCGCATCTGTGGCACACCGAAGGAGAAATTCCTGAAAGTGGCCGAGATGATCGGGGAATGTTCGTCACCCACAAAGACCATGACATCCATGTATGCGCTTGGCTGGACGCAACATTCCAAGGGTGCGCAGAACATTCGCGGCATGGCGATGCTTCAGCTGATCCTCGGTAATATCGGGGTGCGGGGCGGCGGCATGAATGCGCTGCGCGGCCACTCCAATATTCAGGGGCTGACCGATATCGGCCTGATGTCCAATCTTCTGCCGGGCTATATGAATATCCCGGTGGAGAAAGAGATCGACCTCGACACCTATATGTCGACGCGCAGCTTCAAGCCTCTGCGTCCGAACCAGACGAGTTACTGGCAGAACTACAAGAAATTCTTCGTAAGCTTCCAGAAGTCCATGTGGGGTAATGCAGCCACCGTGGAAAACGACTTCGCCTATGACTGGCTGCCGAAGCTCGACGTGCCGAATTATGACGTGTTGCGCATTTTCGACATGATGAACAATGGCAAGGTCAACGGCTATGTCTGTCAGGGCTTCAATCCGCTGATGGCGGTGCCAAACCGCAACAAGCTGACCGCGGCCCTGTCGAAGCTGAAATTCCTCGTCACGATGGACCCGCTCGAAACGGAAACATCGCGCTTCTGGGAAAACCACGGCGAATATAACGACGTCGATACAGCGTCGATCCAGACGGAAGTGTTCCAGCTGCCATCCACCTGCTTTGCAGAGGATGAAGGCTCGCTGACCAATTCCGGCCGTTGGCTGCAATGGCACTGGCCGGGAGCAACACCGCCGGGCGAGGCGAAGACCGATAACTGGATCATGGCGCAGATTTATATGCGGCTGAAGGCGCTTTACAGCAAAGAAGGCGGCCCCTTCCCTGATCCAATTCTCAATCTGGTCTGGGATTACAAGGACCCGGAAGAACCGACCGCCGAAGAACTGGCGCAGGAGCTGAACGGTCGTGCACTGACCACGCTGATGGATCCGACAGACCCGAGCAAGGTGGTTCTGGAGGCAGGGAAACTGCTGCCCGGTTTTGCCGCGCTGCGCGATGACGGCTCCACAACGTCGGGCTGCTGGGTTTATTCCGGCTGCTTCACCGAGGCGGGCAACAACATGGCCCGTCGCGACAATCACGACCCCGACGAGACTGGCGCTTATTTGAACTGGTCCTGGGCATGGCCCGCCAATCGTCGCATCCTCTATAACCGTGCTTCCGCCGATCTTGACGGCAAGGCGTGGGATCCGAGCCGCAAGCTCATCGAATGGGATGGGACGAAGTGGACAGGCTATGACGTGCCGGACATTGCGCCGACCGCCAAGCCGCATGAAGTCGGGCCGTTCATCATGAATGCGGAAGGCACATCGCGCCTGTTCTGCCGTGGCATGATGCGCGACGGTCCGTTCCCGGCCCATTACGAGCCGTTTGAGTCACCGCTGGCCAATGTGATTGCGCCGAATATTCGGGGCAATCCGGTGGCCCGCGTCTTCAACAACGACTTCAAGCAGTTCGCCGATACGGCATCCGAGGAGTTCCCTTATGCGGCAACCTCCTATCGCCTGACCGAACACTTCCACTACTGGACCAAGCATGTGCATGTGAATGCCGTGCTTCAGCCGGAATTCTTCGTGGAAATTTCGGAAGAGCTGGCGAAGGAAAAGGGCATCGCCAAGGGTGACTGGGTGCGTGTCTGGTCGAAGCGCGGCTCGGTCAAGGCCAAGGCAGTGGTGACCAAACGCATCAAGCCGCTCATCTGCGACGGCAAGACGGTGCATGTGGTGGGCATTCCGCTGCATTGGGGCTTCATGGGCGCTGCCCGCAAGGGCTTCGGTCCGAATTCGCTGACCCCGTTTGTCGGCGACGCAAACATCGAGACGCCGGAATTCAAGGCGTTTCTGGTCAATATCGAGCGCAGCAGCGCGCCTGTTGCTTAGAAGGGATTGAAGAATGTTTCCACCCGTTCCCAATCCCAACGTCCAGCCACAAGCTCCGCGCTTTGGTGACAATGATCTGATGCGGCGGTCGGCGTCATCCGTGACGCCGCCAGTCGAACGCCAGACCGAAGTGGCCAAGCTGATCGACGTGTCGAAATGCATTGGCTGCAAGGCGTGCCAGTCGGCCTGTGCTGAATGGAACGATACGCATGAGGAAGTCGGCATCAATGTGGGGGTCTATGACAACCCGCATGATCTGACGCCGAACACCTTCACGCTGATGCGTTATACCGAGTGGGATAATCCCGATACCGGTAATCTGGAATGGCTGATCCGCAAGGATGGCTGCATGCATTGTGAAGACCCCGGCTGCCTCAAGGCCTGCCCGGCGCCGGGCGCCATCGTGCAGTATTCCAACGGCATCGTCGATTTCATCCACGATAACTGCATTGGCTGCGGCTATTGCATCAAGGGCTGTCCGTTCAACATCCCCCGTGTCTCGGAAGTGACCCACAAGGCCTATAAATGCACGCTGTGCTCCGACCGCATTGCGGTTGGACAAGGCCCTGCCTGCGCAAAAGCATGCCCGACCCAGGCCATCGTCTATGGAACCAAGGACGAGATGAAGGAATGGGCCGATGGGCGCATTAAGGATCTGAAATCCCGCGGCTTTGAAAACGCCGGGCTTTATGATCCGCCGGGAGTCGGCGGCACACACGTCATGTATGTGCTGCACCACGCCGACAAACCGGAAATTTACGCCAACTTGCCGAACAACCCGCGCATCAGCCCGGTTGTCGAAGTCTGGAAAGGCGTCTCCAAATATGCGGGCATGGCGGTCATGGGACTGGCCGCAGCCGCTGGCTTCCTGCACTATATTATCAAAGGTCCGAACGTCGTGACCGAACATGACGAGGAAGAGGCCGAAAAGCTCACGGGAGAAAAAAGCTCATGAGCAAGACCGACTTTGACGATGTTTCCGCCAGCGACGACATAGAACCGGGCAAGCCGGTGCGGGTACACCGCTATTCCGGCAGCGCGCGCATCAATCACTGGATTACCGCCATCAGCCTTGTGCTGCTGGCGCTGTCTGGACTTGCCATGTTCCACCCCTGGCTGTTTTTCCTGTCCGGTCTTTTTGGCGGCGGCCAGTGGACACGCACTATCCATCCGTGGATCGGCGTGGTGCTGTTCTTCAGCTTCTTTGGCCTCTTCGTGCGTTTCTGGAGCGCCAATCTTTGGAAGCGCGAAGACACGCGCTGGCTCGGCCAGGTTAATGACGTGATCGCGGGCGATGAGGAAAAACTGCCAGAAGTCGGCAAATATAATGCCGGGCAGAAGCTGGTTTTCTGGTCGATGTCACTGCTGATCATCATCCTGATCGTTTCGGGTCTCGCCATCTGGAACGAATATTTCGGCTCCATCGTCAGCATCAACCAGCAGCGCTGGGCGCTACTTATCCACTCGATGGCCGCTGTCGTCGCCATCTGCGTCTGGATCGTGCATGTCTACGCCGCAATATGGATCAGAGGCACATTCAGCGCCATGACACGCGGCACGGTGACCGGCGGCTGGGCATGGCGTCACCATCGCAAATGGCTGCGCGAGCTGAACGCCAAGCGAAAGGCCAAACCCACAAGCAGCAAACCGGCTGCATAATTTTGCGCTCGCCGGGTTGAAAAATCTGGCGAGCGACCAAGAATAAATACGATTGCAGTGGTCCACGTGGCCCGGCGGGTTCGTGAGGGAGTAGAATGGCAGGCAAGACAGATCTGGCGCCGGATCCAACGGCGATTGGCGAGGTGTCGTCTCCACCCTTTGTGAGATTGCCCGATCCTGACGACCTGTTTTCCCGAAGAGCCGCGCGCCTGCGGCTGTTGGGGTCGGTGAGTCCGCTCAAACCCTATCTCGAATTTGTCGCCGATCTGAGCGATGCGCAAGCAGCCGTTCAGATCGAGCTAGGTCCAGCGACACAATCAGACACCACTCAGCTGCCGGAAATGCCCTGCATTGACCGCGATGCGGCGGCATCGGACGGCACCCTGAATTCAATCTTCGACAAGCTGTTTGATCGCGCCCGCAATATCGCCAAACCGCAGGATGCCGCCGACGCTTTGGAGCGAGTGATCGCCGCCAGCGCTGCGGAGCGCCGCCGCATGATCAATGCGGTCTTCACCGGCATGCTGCCGCCGGATGCAATTGCCGAACATATCTATATCTGGGCCGGTCTCCAGTTGCATTTCACGCTGCTGGCATCCGCGCTTAATCCAAAAGCCGTGAACCCTGTTGCAGACGGGGTCTGCCCCGCTTGCGGCAGCATGCCGTCGAGTTCAATCGTCGTTGGCTGGAAAGGCGCGCATGGCGCGCGCTTTTGTTCCTGCTCGGTCTGCAACACGCTCTGGCACTATGTCCGTATCAAATGCACCTGCTGCGGCTCTACCAAAGGGGTCGGCTATAAAGAGGTCGAAGACGGCGGCGGCGTCATCAAGGCGGAAACCTGTGACGAATGCGGAAGCTGGACCAAGATCATCTACCAGCAGCAATCCACTGATGCAGACCCGATGACCGACGATGTGGCAAGCCTCGGCCTCGATATGCTGATGCGCGAAACGCCCTATCGGCGCAGCGGCTTTGCAGCCTTGCTTGCCGGATTGTGAGGTGCCATGGATCAGACCCGGTCTCACCTGCGACAATTGCCTTCCGTCGATGCGCTTCTGCAAATGCCGGAACTTGGCTCCACGCTCGAACGGTTCGGTCGCCCGGCACTGACTGAAGCCATCCGCACGGTCCTGACCGACGTTCGCGAAGCCGTGAAATCCGGCGCTGCGCCGTCCAGCAGCGCAGTGATTGCCACACGAGCCATTGATCTGCTTGAAGCCTCAGGGCAATCGAGCCTGCGCCCGTTGTTCAATCTGACGGGAACGGTTCTGCACACCAATCTCGGTCGCGCCATTCTGGCCGAAGCGGCAATCGAGGCTGCGACGGCAGCCATGCGCGAAGCCGTTTCGCTGGAGTTCGATCTTTCAACCGGCGGGCGCGGTGAACGCGATGATCATCTGCGCGCACTTGTCTGCGAACTGACCGGCGCGGAAGATGCAACCGTCGTCAACAACAATGCCGCTGCCGTGCTGCTGGTGCTGAATAGCCTTGCGGCAGGCAAGGAGTCGGTCGTTTCACGCGGCGAACTGATTGAAATCGGCGGTGCATTCCGCATGCCGGATATTATGACCCGCGCAGGCACCAGACTGGTGGAGATTGGCACCACAAACCGCACTCATCCGCGTGACTATGAAGGTGCTATCGGGCCGGATACCGGGCTGATATTGAAGGTCCACACTTCCAATTATCGCATTGAAGGGTTTACGCGCGAGGTATCGGCTACAGAGCTTGCCGCAATCGCCAGGACGCGCGGCGTACCGCTGGTCAACGACCTTGGGTCCGGCACGCTCGCCGACCTGACGGCTTTCGGTCTGGCGCATGAACCGACCGTGCGCGAAGCCGTTGCCGAAGGGGCCGATGTCATCACCTTCTCCGGCGACAAGCTACTGGGCGGACCGCAAGCCGGGTTCATCGTCGGGCGGCGCGATCTGATCGCCCGCATAAACAAGAACCCGATGAAACGCGCTCTTCGCGTCGACAAAATCCGGCTCGCAGCGCTGGAGGCAACGCTGAAGCTCTATCGCAACCCCGAAAGACTGGCCGAAAAGCTGCCAACACTTCGCTATCTGGCGCGATCGAAAAGCGACATCGCCAATCAATCCATCCGATTGCAGCCTGAGCTGCAAACAGTGCTCGGCGCTGCCTTTGATGTGACCGTAACCGATTGTGCCAGCCAGATTGGCTCCGGTGCTTTGCCATTATCGACCGTTCCAAGTGCCGGATTGTCCATCGTCCCGAAAGACGGCAGTGGCTCCGCGCTCACCGCTTTGGCCACCGCGCTGCGACAATTGCCGCTGCCAGTGATCGGTCGCATTGAAAAAGGCGCTTTCATTCTCGATCTGCGTTGCCTCGATGATGAAGGCCGCTTCGTCAGGAATCTGGCTTCCTATGCGGCTCACTGATCTTTTCTCCCGCAAGCCGAAACAGGACAGTGACGCGCAGTCACTGGAAAAGGCGCTTGTCGCCGCAAAATCGGGGGACTACGCCACCGCTCTGTCAATATGGGAACCGTTGGCGCGCAAGGGCAATGCGCGCGCCCAGAACAATATCGGCGCTTGCTTTGCCGGTGGCATGGGGGTCGAAAGAGACATAGATCTCGCGCATCAATGGCTGGCCTTATCGGCTAAGGCTGGCGACGCCTCGGGCCAGCGCAATCTCGCCTCGCTTCTCTTCAAGGGCGAGGACATCGACCCGGATTATTCGGAAGCGGCAAGGCTTTATCGTCTGGCTGCCGAACAGGGCGACCCGCAAGCACAGGACATGTTGAGCTGGATGCTGCTGGAAGGCGACACCGTTGCTGCCGACCCGGTGGAAGCACGTGAATGGGCACAGAAGGCAGCCGAGGGCGGCGTTGCCGCCGCCATGACGCGGCTTGGTATGATCTATCATAACGCGGTCGGTGTGCCGCGCGATCCAGCACAGGCCGTGTTCTGGTGGCGAAAGGCGGCAGACGCTGGCGATGCCGATGGCGAGGCAATGCTCGGCGCAGCATTGCATCTCGGTATGGGTGTGGAGCGCGATGCTTTGGCGGCTTACGAACATTTGTTGCGCGCCAGATCCGAAGGCAGCGCCCTTGCCGATTCTTTCCTGCAAGCAGCTCGCGATCAGCTGGATGATGACGAACGCCGGACAGCCGAGACAAGAGCTGCCGGGGAACGCCGCCCATGATTATCGGCACGGCGGGACATATCGATCACGGTAAGACGTCCCTCGTGCGTGCGCTGACGAAAGTCGACACCGACCGGCTCAAGGAAGAAAAAGCACGCGGCATTTCCATCGATCTTGGCTTTGCCTATCTCCCTCTGACAAGCAACGAACAGGAAATTCTCGGCTTCGTCGATGTGCCGGGGCACGAAAAATTCGTGCATACCATGCTGGCAGGCGCGGCCAGCATCGACTTCGTTCTGCTGGTGGTCGCGGCAGACGATGGCATCATGCCGCAAACACGCGAGCATCTGGCTATCGTCAGTCTGCTCGGGATCAATCGCGGCATCGTTGTGATCACGAAAAGCGATCTCGTTGACGCTGCTCGTCTGGCCGAGGTGGAGACGGATATCCGCAATGTGCTGGCTGCCACGCCCCTTGCCGATGCGGCCATATTGCAGGTGTCTACCATCACTGGCGTAGGGCTGGACCGCCTTAAAGCGGTCCTCGAAAGCGAGGCTCACAATTTCCCGCACCGCCGCGCCGATGGACGCTTTCGGCTCGCCGTGGACCGCTCTTTCACCATTCAGGGCGCGGGTACAGTCGTGACTGGCACGGTCCTTTCCGGCACTGTCAGATTTGGCGATCAACTGACCATCAGCCCTTCGGGCAAGCAGGTGCGGGTGCGCACAATCCATGCGCAGAACCGGCCAAGCGAAACTGCACAGGCAGGCGACCGTTGTGCGCTCAATCTGGCAGGCGATGGTATTTCCAAGGAGGCTGTCAGCCGCGGTGACATGGTGTTGTCGCCCGAACTGCACATGCCGACAGACCGTATCGACGCCTCTCTTTCAATCCTGTCGTCGGAACGCAAGCCGATAGACCAGTGGTTTCCGGTGCGGCTGCACCATGCATCGGCGGAAGTGGGTGCGCGCATCGTGCTGTTGCAGGACAATGACCTCGCGCCGGGCACTCAAGCACGTGTGCAACTGGTGCTGGACCGCCCGATTGCAGCCGCCTCAGGTGATCGTTTTGTCATACGCGACGTGTCCGCGCAGCGAACAATCGGAGGCGGTCGCTTTCTTGATCTACGTCCGCCGCAGCGCAAGCGCCGCAGCACCGAGCGCTTGGCACAACTCGACGCTCATGCCATTGATGATCCGGTAGAAGCGGCACGGGCACTGCTGTCCGTCGACCCGTTTTATCTGGATGCAACCGCTTTCCTGCGTGACTGCGCTTTGGCCGATGAGCCACACGTTCTGGCACTAGCACTCAATGCGACGGTTCTCCCGCAGGGCCAGTCGCAATTGCTGCTGCTGCCAGAGCGCTGGAATGCGTTGCGCAGTGACATTCTGGAGCGGCTTGGCAATTTTCATGATGAGAACCCCGACCTGATTGGTATGGGGGTGGAAAGGCTGCGCCTGCTTTTGAAGCCACGTCTGCCTGCGAGCGCCTTCCGGGCGGCAATAGCCGCGCTAACAGACGCGCAACGGGTGACGCTCGATGGCGCATGGCTTCGTCTCAGCGATCATGAAGTGACCATGAGCGATGCCGACACGGCACTGTGGGAGCGGATCGCGCCGATGCTTGGCGGCGAAGCACGCTTTCGCCCGCCGCGCGTGCGCGACATTGCCGGTTTGCTTGATGAGAAAGAGGAAGAAATCCGTCGCATTCTCAAACTCGGCGGTCGCATGGGACGTGTGCATGAAGTTGCGCAGGATCACTTTTTTCAGCGAAGCACTATTGCCGAGATGATCGCGATACTTTCGTTAATGGATGCGGAGTTCGACAGCGGCTGGTTTATCGCAGCGCGCTTTCGTGACCGTGTGGACAGTGGCCGCAAGGTGGCCATCCAAATTCTTGAATTCTTTGATCGAAACAGCGTCACGATCCGACGCGGAGATTTGCGTCGGCTAAACCGGCGCAAGCTGGACTTGTTCGGCGATTTCACGCAGAGTGAACCAGCTGCAAGTACGCGCTAAATAGTGGAAGAGACGCGTCCCTGGTGGGGCGTCCGGACTTCAAATCCGGGAGGGGCCGATAGACGGTCTTTGGTGGGTTCGACTCCCATTCTCTTCCGCCAAGAACCCCATTTGATCTACCAAGCCGCAAATATCTCCAGCAAAGCTGCTTCACAACCTCGCTGGAGATGCGGAAGATGGATCAGACGCGCTCAAGCGCGATGGCAATGCCCTGACCGACGCCGATGCACATGGTGGCCAGCGCATATTTGCCGCCGTTCAGCGACAGTTCCAGCGCCGCGGTGCCAGCAATGCGCGCACCCGACATGCCAAGCGGATGGCCGAGCGCAATCGCGCCGCCATTCGGATTGACGCGGCTGTCATCATCGGCAATGCCCAGCTCGCGCAGCACGGCAAGGCCCTGCGAGGCGAAAGCTTCGTTCAGTTCGATCACGTCGAAAGCATCAGGTGCAATGCCGATGCGGGCGCTTAGCTTCTTGGTTGCCGGCGCCGGGCCAATGCCCATGATGCGCGGCGGCACACCAGCCGTCGCACCGCCCACAACGCGGGCGATAGGCGTGAGGCCATATTTCTTCACCGCCGCTTCCGAAGCAACGATCAGCGCGGCAGCGCCGTCATTAACGCCCGATGCATTGCCCGCCGTGACCGTGCCGCCTTCGCGGAAAGGCGTCGGCAGCTTGGCCAGCGCTTCGATGCTGGTGGCACGCGGATGCTCGTCCTTGTCCACGACGATCGGATCGCCCTTGCGCTGCGGAATAGTAACCGCCACGATTTCCTTGGCCAAACGTCCGTTGGCCTGCGCCTCAGCGGCCTTGTTCTGGCTGCGAACGGCAAAGGCATCCTGATCGGCGCGCGAGACCTTATAGTCTTCGGCAACGTTCTCGCCGGTTTCAGGCATGGAATCGACGCCATATTGCTTCTTCATCAGCGGATTGACGAAGCGCCAGCCGATGGTGGTGTCGAAGATTTCCGCCTTGCGCGAAAAGGCGCTATCGGCCTTCGGCATGACGAAAGGCGCACGGCTCATGCTTTCCACGCCGCCCGCAATCATCAGTTCCGCTTCGCCTGCCTTGATCGCGCGTGCAGCGGCGATAACCGCATCCATACCCGAACCGCAAAGACGGTTGATGGTGGTGCCAGAAACGCTAACCGGCATACCAGCAAGCAGCAGTGACATGCGCGCGACATTGCGGTTGTCTTCGCCTGCCTGATTGGCCGAACCGAAGATGACGTCATCGACGGCTTCCCAATCGACGGAAGCGTTGCGCTCCATCAGAGCCTTGAGTGGCACAGCGCCAAGATCATCGGCGCGGACTGCGGAAAGCGCACCGCCATAACGACCGATGGGTGTACGGATGTAATCGCAAATATAGGCTTCGGTCATGACAGGCCTCACAATTCTGGAACAACGAGATCGGCAACAGGGCCATCGATATGCAGCTTCGCGCCGGTCATAGCCTGTAGCTCTTCCAGCGTCATCGCCGCAAGCTTTTCGCGCAGCACAAAGCGGCCCTTGTCTATGTCAACCACTGCATGGCTGGTATAGATGCGCGTGATGCAGCCGACGCCAGTCAGCGGAAAGGCGCATTTTTCGACCAGCTTCGGCTCGCCCTTCTTGGTGACATGTTCTGTGATGACCACCACCTGCTTGGCGCCATGGACAAGATCCATCGCGCCGCCGACGGCGGGAACCCCCTTGGCGCCGACGCGCCAATTGGCCAGATCGCCGTTCTGCGCCACCTGATAGGCACCGAGGATAGCCACATCGAGATGGCCGCCGCGCACCATGGCAAAGCTGTCGGCATGGTGGAAGAAGGCAGCACCCGGCTTCAGCGTCACAGCCTTTTTGCCGGCATTGATAAGATCCCAGTCTTCCTCACCTTCCGGCGGCGCTTCGCCGAAATCGAGAATGCCGTTCTCGGTGTGAAAGATCGCTTCGCGGCCTTCCGGCTGATAGCGTGCAACCATTTCAGGAAAGCCGATGCCAAGATTAACATAAGCGCCGTCGGCAATATCCTGCGCCGCGCGCCAGGCAATCTGGGCGTTGGAAAGCTTGATGTCCTCACGTGTATCGACGGTCATACGTAGGCCACTCCTGCCCGAATGAGTTCTTCTTCCTGCTGCGGGTTTGCCACTTCGACAATGCTGTCGACGAAGATGCCCGGCGTGATGACATTTTCCGGCTCGATGCCGCCAAGCGACACGATCTGGGATGCCTGCACGATGGTCTTGGCGGCCGCCATGCACATCAGCGAATTGAAGTTGCGCGCCGCCATACGGTAGTTGAGATTGCCGTGAATATCAGCCACATGCGCCTTGATCAGCGCAAAATCCGCCTTAAGCCAGCGCTCCTGCACGTAAGCGCGGCCGTCAAATTCTGCAATCACCTTACCATCGGCAAGCTCGGTGCCATAAGCGGTTGGCGTATAGAAAGCCGGGATACCAGCACCACCAGCACGGATGCGTTCGGCGAGCGTTCCCTGCGGAACCAGCTCAAGCTCGATTTCTCCGGCCAGATATTTGTCCGTGAAGGCGCGCGGATCGGACGAGCGCGGAAACGAACAAATCATCTTCCTGATCAGCCCCGCGTCGATCATGGCAGCGATGCCGATGCGACCGTTACCGGCATTATTGTTGATGACCGTCAGATTTTTCGACCCCTTGTCGATGAGCGCGTGAATGAGTTCAATCGGCGCGCCCGATCCACCAAACCCGCCGATCATCACGGTCGCGCCATCGCCGATACCGGCAACCGCTTCCGCAAGGCTTCCTATTGTCTTGTCCATATTCTTCTCCTCAGACGACCGCAGCGCCAAAGTCGGGCCGGGCGGTGCGCATGCCGAAAATCGGAAACCGTCCTTCAAAAATGCGCTCCAGATTGAATAAAACGACGCCCACTCGACCACAATGATTTTGTGCGTTATGCTTACTTTGTTCGATAATCGCACAAATACGGAGGTTGCCCGCGTGCAGATCAAGGATCGCGACATGATGGGCGGACTGGCCAAGGGGCTGAAAGTGATTGAGGCTTTCACCTTCGATCACCCACGGCTCAGCATTTCCGATGCAGCGGAACTATCCGGCTATGACCGCGCCACGACACGCCGCTGCCTGCTGACATTAGCCGAGCTTGGCTATTGTGCTTATGACGGCAAATATTTCACGGTGACGCCGCGCATTCTGCGGCTCGGCACCGGGTGCCTCGCCTCCATGCCGCTTCCGCGTATCGTGCAGCCTTTTCTCGACCGCCTGTCGGATGAAATCCGCCAAAGCACTTCCGTCTCCATTCTTGATGAGACGGAAATTGTCTATGTCGCCCGCGCGGCGCAGCAGCGCGTCATGTCGGTGATGCTGATGCCGGGATCGCGATTGCCCGCCTATTGCACCTCTATGGGACGAGTGCTGCTGGCAGCTCTGCCCGAAGCAGAAGCGCTTGAAATACTAAACGTTAGCCAGCGCATCGCCCGCACGCCGCGGACGGAAACCGATCTGACGCGCATCATGGAAGAGCTGGCCCGCATTCGCGAACAAGGCTATGCGGGCATTGATCAGGAAGTGGAAATCGGCCTGCGTTCCATGGCCGTACCACTTACCAATTTCCACGGGAAAGTGGTTGCCGCGCTCAATGTCGGTCTGGCTTTGACCGATGAACCGATGGCCGATGTCATCGCGCGCTATTTGCCCGCGCTGAAGGCGACGCAGGCGGAAATATCCCGCACTTTGCGCTAGAGCGGTTCCGGTTAAAACGGAATCGTGGAACCGCTCTATCCATTTGTTTTTACGCATTATCCTACGCAAAACCGCTACGCACTTTTGCTGGAAATGCTCTAATGAATTTCTAACAAAGACGAGCGCCGACCCGTTGCTACAGATCGGCGCTCGTTTGATCAGCTTGCGGCGACTTCCGGCAACGGTCTATCCACGACCATGGCATGATCCAGCACGCGTTGGAGGTTGGCGGCATGGCGGAAACTCGGCTCAAGCCCAATGCCATCAGCCACGGCGCGGGCAAAGCGCTGATAGTTGGTCTCGACGATACCGGCATCGATGTCACGCCAGACCGGCGTTTCGATATCCTCGCCGATAGAGCCGCGCAGGCTCGATCCGGTGGGCGTGTGAAGCACTTCCAGCGCGCCCTTGTCACCGTGAATGCGCAAGCGCAACTCGTTCAGATGCCCGGTCGCCCAGCGGCTGGCATGAATGACCCCCAGCGCACCGTTGGCATATTCCGCCATCATGACGAAGCTGTCATTCGCGTCCAGCACATATTCGCCGATATGGTCGTTGTCCGCCTTGTCGAAGGTTTTCAACCGTGCGGACGCCCGTTCCACATCACTGCCGATGGCATAGGATGCGAAATCGAGAATATGAATACCGACATCACCCAGCACACCGTTCGACCCGTGGCGGGTCGAAAGACGCCAGAGCCATTTGCTCTCGGTCTTCCAGTCACCCCATGCCTTCGACACCAGCCAGCTTTGCAGATAGGACGCCTCGAAATGGCGGACCTGCCCGATTTCTCCGGCGAGAACCATCTCGCGTGCCTTCTGCAAGGGCGCGACGTTGCGATAGGTCAGATTGACCATATTAACGACATTGGCCTGCTCGGCAGCGTCGGCCATTTCAGCCGCCTTCTCATAGCTTTCCGCCAGAGGCTTCTCGCAAAAGACATGCTTGCCCGCCCCGACCAGCGTCAGCGTGGTCGGGTGATGGATGGCGTCCGGCGTGACATTGGCGACCGCATCGAAGCGGCCCCACTCCAGCGCATCTTCAAGCCGCGTGAAGCGGTTATGAATGTCGTGGTTTTCCGAAAACGCATCGACACGTTCCGCCGACACGTCGCAGGCCGCGACAACCTCGACGCCCTCAATCGCCTTGAAGGCTTCGGCATGGTTTTTCGCCATGCCGCCAGTACCCAGAATAAGAAGACGCATCATGCACCTCAGCGATAACCGGCTTCACCAGCCTTGTGCAGCTTGGGCCCGCGCTCGACAATTGGCTCCAGCGCCTTTTCGACCGGAACATTCGGCGCGGTGTGGATGCCTGTCCATGCCGGTTGCGGATTATAAGCCCATTTGACCGAATTGCGCAGAACGGTCTGCACATTCGCATCGTGATAGGTCGGGTAGGTTTCATGACCAGGACGGAAATAAAACACATTGCCCGCACCGCGACGCCAGGTCATGCCGGAACGGAACACTTCACCACCCGCGAACCACGAAATGAAGACGGTTTCCAGCGGTTCCGGCACAGAGAACTGTTCGCCATACATTTCCTCATTTTCGAGGACAAAATTCTCGTCCAGCCCCTGGGCAATCGGGTGGCCGCGATTGACGACCCACACGCGCTCACGCTCGCCCGCCTCACGCCATTTGAGCGCGCAGGGCGTGCCCATCACGCGCTTGAAGATTTTGGAGAAATGGCCGGAATGGAGCACGATCAGCCCCATGCCCTCGAAGACACGCTTCGCCACGCGCTCCACCACCTCATCACTGACGGCGCCGTGATCCTTGTGTCCCCACCAGACCAGCACGTGGGTCTCGGCAAGGCGCGCTTCCGGCAAGCCATGCTCCGGCTCCTGCAAGGTGGCGGTCGTAGCACTGATGCCGCTGTCTGCATTCAGCGCGTCGGCAATCGTGTTGTGCATGCCATTCGGATAGACCGAACGCACCGTTTCATTGATCTGCTCGTGGATGTTCTCACCCCAGACGATTGTTCGAATAGGCACGGATATTCTCCTTGCTGCGGGCGTCAAAGCCCGGTTGTCTCATGTGTCATTGAGCTTGGGAGGTCGACGTCAAACGGCGCGGCCTTTTTCATCGAAACGATGAACATTGTCCCCTGCCGGGGAAACCGAGAGCGTCTCGCCTGATTTGCGCACCGCGACGCCGCTTTCGCGGACCACCAGCGGTTCCTCCAGGCCGAGATCGATATAGACATAGGTATCGGAACCGAGGATTTCGGTGTGGATCACCTGACCGGTCCAGTGACCGCCTTCGGGAACAATGGCAAGATGCTCGGAACGCAAACCAACCGTGGGTGCACCGAAAGGCTCAGCATGTTTGCCGGTCAGGAAATTCATCTTCGGTGAACCGATGAACCCGGCGACGAAAAGCGAGTTGGGCTTTTCGTAAAGCTCAAGCGGTGTGCCGACCTGCTCCACGCGCCCATCGCGCAGCACACAGATACGATCTGCCAGTGTCATCGCCTCCACCTGATCATGTGTCACATAGATCATGGTGGTGTCTTCCATGCTCTGGTGGAGCTTGGCGATCTCAAGCCTTGTAGCCACACGTAGTGCCGCATCGAGGTTGGACAAGGGTTCGTCGAACAGGAAAACCTTCGGGTCGCGCACGATGGCCCGGCCGATGGCCACGCGCTGGCGCTGACCGCCAGAAAGCTGGCGCGGCAGGCGCTCCAGATAGGGCGTCAGCTGCAGCATCTCAGCAGCATTGTGAATGCGGCTTTTGCATTCGTCCTTGGTCTTGCCCGCAAGCTGCATGCCGAAGGCCATATTCTCATAGACCGTCATATGCGGATAAAGCGCATAGGACTGGAACACCATGGCGATACCGCGCTTCGACGGGGTGAAGCTGTTGACCACCGTTCCATCGATGGCGAGGCTGCCCGATGAAATCTCCTCCAGTCCCGCGATCAGGCGCAGCAGGGTGGATTTGCCGCAACCGGACGGGCCGACAAAGACCATGAACTCGCCGGGGCGGATATCCATGTCGACGCCTTTGATGACATCGAAATTGCCGAAACACTTGCGCACATCGCGCAATTGAAGTTCTGCCATGTTTTAGACTCCTAGCCCTTTACGCCACCCGCCGTCAGACCGGAGACGATCCGCCGCTGGAAGATGAGCACGAGGATGACGAGGGGAACCGTGACGACCACCGAAGCTGCCATGATGCTGCCCCAGGGAATTTCGAACTGGCTGCTGCCCGACAGAAGCGCAATGGCCACTGGCACGGTGCGCTGGCTGCCAGACGAGGTGAAGGTGAGCGCAAACAGGAACTCGTTCCATGCAGAGATGAAGGCGAGCAGACCTGTCGTCACCAATGCGGGCCACATGAGCGGCATGAACACCCGCGTTATGATGACCCAAGGCGACGCCCCGTCGACAATAGCCGCTTCTTCGATCTCCATCGGCAGATCACGCATGAAGGTGGTGAGCACCCACACCGTGAAAGGCAGCGTGAAGATCATATAGGAGAAGATCAGCGCCAGCGGCGTGTTGAAAATACCGAGGAAGCGGATCAGCTCGAACAGACCGCCCAGCACCGCAATCTGGGGAAACATCGATACCGAAAGAATGGTGAGCAGCAAAAGCCCCCGGCCCCGAAAACTCACCCGCGCCAGTGCGTAGGCTGCCGTTACTGCAAGAAGAAGCGAGAACGCGACCACAACGGTCGCAACCAGAAGCGAATTCCCGAGACTGCGCAGGAAACCGCCCTGCGTCAGCACGCTGGTATAGTTTTCAATCGAGAAATTGGTCGGCCAATAATCGACCTGGAACAGCGCCGTTCCCGATTTCACACTGGTGATAATCGCATAATAGAACGGGAATACCGCAACCAGAATGATAATCGCAACGAGGAGATAGAAGCCAGCTAACTTTATATACTGCATCTCTATTCTCCCCTGCTGGTGATGTTCACACGCCCGAAGAACATGTAGAGCAAGGTGATGCCTGCGATGATGAGGAACAGCATTGTCGATGCCGCCGCGCCATAGGCAAACTTGTCAAAATCGAACAGATTTTCACGCGCAAAGACCGACATGGTCTTTGTTTGCGCATTGTTGGGCGTCAGCACATAGATCAGATCGAAAATGCGCAGCGCATCAAGCATGCGGAAGATGATAGCCACCATCAGCGCCGGGCGGATCAGCGGCAGCGTCACCCACCAGAACACTTTCAGCGGATGCACGCCGTCGATCTTGGCCGCTTCATAAATATCCGTCGGCACCATTTGCAGACCGGCCAAAATGAGCAGCGCCATGAAGGGTATCGTCTTCCAGACGTCAACAATCAGAACCGCAATCATCGCCGTGTCCGGATTGGCAGTCCAGGCGATCTTCTGGCTGATAAGCCCCAGATTGAGCAAGATGTGATTGAGGATACCGAACTGATCGTTGAGCATCCAGTGCCAGATCTTGGCCGAAACAATGGTGGGGATCGCCCATGGGATAAGAATTGCGGCGCGCACCAGCCCGCGCCCGGGAAAATTGGCGTTGAGCACCAGCGCCACGATCAAGCCGAATATGGTTTCCAGACTGACCGAAAGCAGCGTGAACTTGATGGTGTTCCAGACGGCGCCCCACCAGGCGGGGTCTGCCAGAAGGCCACGATAGACGGTGCGTCCACTCTTCAGCGTGATCCAGTTGAGATAGTTACTGAAGCCGACGAATTCTGCCGAGCCAAGATTGGTCAGCGATGCATTGGTGAGACTGAAATAGATGGTCCTGAGCAATGGCCATCCGGCCACCAGCGCCAGCACAAACAGCGTGGGGGCGAGAAAAATCCATGCAGACCGGATGCGCTGACGGCGCAAATCGGAGTGAACACGCACCCTTGGAGGCGATGCCTCCGCAATATCGAGAGAAGTCTCTGTCATGATCCAGCTCTGGTCCTGCTCAGAGGAATATGAGCGTTCGGGTTGCCCACCTTGGGGGGCGGGGCTTGGGAGGACACCCCGAACGCGGCTTGATCGGTCCCTACCAGCCAGAACCTTCCAGCTCGGTCAGCTCGACCTCAAGCATTTCGAGATTCTCCGCAGCGGTTCCGTTGCCGGAGAGTGTCTTGTGAACCGCCGTCCAGAATTTTGACGACACTTCGTTATATTTGACCTTCGTCGCAGCCGATGGCCGCGGCACCGCGTTCTGGAAGATCGGCTTCCAGTTGGCCATGAAAGGCTGCGCCGCGATGACATCCTTGTCATCGTAAAGCGCTTCAATGGTCGGCAGACGCGAAATCTCGACCGCCTGCACCTTCTGCACTTCCGGTGATGCCAGATACTTGATTAATGCAATGGCCGCATCCTGTTTGGTTGAATATTTGGACACGGCGAGATTCCAGCCGCCAAGCGTAGACGATGGCGCATCGCCATCAGCGCCAGCAGGTAGTGGCGCCACATCGAACTTGCCCTTCACCCCGCTATCTGCGCTGTTGCCCAGCGCATAGGCATAGGGCCAGTTGCGCATGAAGACGGCATTGCCGGTCTGCCAGATACCGCGCGATTCCTCTTCCTGATAGGCAAGCGCGCCTTGTGGCGAGATTGAACCGATCCAGCCCTTGGCCCGTTCAATCGCTGCGGCTGCCTTTTCATTGTTGATCGAAATCGTGCCGTCCGCCTCAACGATCTGACCACCACCCGACGACTTGATCCACTCAAGCGCGTTGCAGGTCAGCCCTTCATAGGCATTGCCCTGAAAGACGAAACCCCAAAGATCGGACTTACCGTCAGCCCGTTCCTTGTCCATGATTTCCTTGGCAGTTGCCGTCATTTCATCCCAGGTCTTGGGGACCGGCTTGCTGTATTTTTCGAGAAGATCCTTGCGGTAGAACAATGCCGGCGCATCCGTGTAAAACGGCAGGGCAACCAGCTTGCCATTAACGGTCTGCGACGCGATGATCGACGCAAAATGCGTTCCCGTCACATCCTTGGTAGCCTCGGTCAGATCGACAAACTGGTCGGACAATTGCGGCGCCCAGACCACGTCGGTCTGATAGACGTCGATATCCGCATTGCCTGCGGCCAGCCACAAACGATACTGGCTGAACTGCTCGCTCGAGGACGACGGCATGGTCACGATATTGACCTTGTTGCCAGTATCCTTCTCGAACTTGACGATCTGGTCCTGCAAGAACTTGATATTGTTGCCGGTCGCATTGGCAGCAAGAGAAATCTCGACAGCCTGCGCACTGACCGTTGCAAAGCCCAATGCCAAACAGGCAGCGAGCACACCCTTTAATGGTTTCATTGTTCCCTCCTCCCATCCATTCTGTAAGCGGATTATTAAAATCGAAAACGGTTTGGATGGTAAAAAGTGCAGAGGAGCGCATTCCTGTCAAGCGACAGATTCTTACAGATCGCACGCCGCCATAACTTTCTTCGTAAATTGTATATATTTCAATTTGTTACTGGCATACCCACTTTTTCTAAAAATTCAACGCCCTCAGTGACAGCAGCAATTTCCTGCTTCATTTTGAAACAAACTTGAAAGCGGTTTGGATTTGTTGCACAATGATAATTAGTCACGCCGCCTTCGAGCGGCGAGCCGATTGTTAATCGCAAGGAAGCGGCTATAATCCGCCGCCTTGCCTGCCTTTAAACTCGACATACCAAATGAAACTTCGCGAATTTGCCAAACAACTGGGACTTTCAGCCACGACCGTCAGTCGTGCTCTAAGCGGCTATCCTGAAGTCGCCGAGAGCACGCGCAAGCGGGTGATGGGTGAAGCCGTGCGCCTTGGTTACCGCCCCAATGAAAATGCGGTTCGGCTCGCAACCGGGCGCGCCGGAGCCATCGGCGTTGTGATGGGCCGCAACAGCGAGTTTCACTTCGCCGAATTCATGCGCGGTATGGCCGAGAGGCTCGGTCAGGACGAGGTCGACATTCTTGTCAGCCCCATTTCGCACGATGGCTCGGAAGATGAGATTCAGATTTGCCGTCGTCTCGCCACCAGCCGCCGTGTCGATGCGATCATCGTATCCTCCCCAAAACCGAATGATGAGCGCATTCGCCTGCTGCATGAACTTGGCATGCCGTTTCTGGTACACGGGCGTTCGGAAACCGACATTCCGCATGCATGGCTCGACATCGACAATGAAGGCGCAGTCTGCCGCTCGACGGCCCATCTGCTCGATCTCGGCCACCGTCGCATTGCGATGATCAATGGGCGGTATGGCTTTACATTCTCACTCCATCGCGACGAAGGTTATCGCAAGGCGCTGGAAAGCAGGGGCATCCCCTTCGATCCAGAACTGGTGGAGCATGGCGATTTCACCGACGAGATCGGCTACCGCCTTGCGCTCAAGCTTCTGGAACGCACCCCGCGCCCGACAGCCTTTGTGGCTGGATCTATGATGACGGCGCTTGGGATCTATCGGGCGGCGCGGTCGCTCGGGCTGACCATCGGCAAGGACATTTCGGTCATCGCTCATGACGACGTGATCTCGTTCCTGAGCGCGGAGAATATGGTGCCGTCACTGACAGCAACACGCTCTTCCATGCGGGCGGCGGGCAAGCGCTGCGCCGACCTTCTGATGAACATGCTCGACGGGCAGGCCGCCAGCGATATTCACGAACTTTGGCCCGTCGAACTGATCCTGCGGGATTCCGCCACGCGCGCGCCCGAAAAAAGCTGATAAAAGCCAATACACAGAATACGATACTCGAGACTTAAGTGAATCTCGCATAATCTTCGTCATGAGACTGACAGAAGATTCGATTACTTAGTCGGGAGGGCGTTGTCGGGGCCACCAACGAGGAGTATGCCATTGGCCGAAATCGAACTGAAGCTCGAAATTTCCCCTGTCGATCTTGAAAAGATCGCCCTGTCCAGTTTTCTGGGAGAACCAGCTGCGACATTGGAATTGCATTCAGTTTATTTCGACACCGGCGATTGTCGGCTTTTCGATAATGGCTTCACCTTGCGTATCCGCCGGTCCGGCGACAAGAGCATTCAGACCGTGAAAGCGACCGGCTCCAACGCATCGCTTTTCGCCAGATCCGAGTGGGAAACCCCCGCCAAGACGAGCATACCCGTTTTCGATTATAACAGCCCTCTCCTCAACCGGTTCGGTCCGATCGAGCGCGATCTCATCGTGCAGTTTGAAGTTGTCACCAATCGCCGCATCTGGAACCTGACCGAGAGCACAACGAGCATCGAAGTGGCAGCCGATTCCGGCACCGTGATCGCGGGCGACCGACAAGCGCCGTTTCATGAAATCGAGCTTGAACTGAAAGGCGGAGAGCCGAGACAGCTTTTCGCGCTGGCCCGCAAGGTCAATGCCATTGTGCCGGTTAAGATCGGCGTTCAATCCAAATCCGAGCGCGGCTACCGTCTGTTGTCGGCCATGCGCAGCGCGGCGAAGGCAGAAGCCATCGATCTGGAGCAACGGCTGAATGCTGGCGAGAGCTTCAGGATGATCGCGCTGTCCTGTTTCCGCCAGTTCCGGCTGAACGAAACCTTGCTGCTGCAAAGGGGCAATGCAGGCAGCCTGCATCAGGCGCGCGTTGCCATGCGACGGCTGCGCTCGGCGCTATCTCTGTTCAAGCCTCTGCTCGATGAGAACGCCAAGCGGTTTTCAGACGAATTCCGCTGGCTTGCCAATACGCTTGGCGAGATCCGCAATCTGGATGTGCTCTTGTTGAAGGCCACCGATGGCGAGCTGCGAGAAAAACTCGAAGCCGCACGCAAAAACTCTTACGATGAGATTGTCGAAGCACTGGGTTCAGCCCGCAGCCGAACGCTGATGCTCGACTTCAACGAATGGCTGCTCTGCGGTGATTATGCCAAACATCCGGACTGCGAAAAGCCCGCTGAAGATTTCGCGGCAAAAGCGCTCGACCGGATGCGCAAGAAGCTCAAGCAGCACGGTCGCGATCTTTCCGGGATTGATGACGAGCACAGGCACGAGGCGCGCAAAGACGCCAAGAAACTGCGCTATGCGGCGGAATTCTTCGCCCCGCTGTTTGCCGACAAGCGTGGGCTGCGCCGGTACAAGAATTTCAACAAGGCCATGGAGGCTTTGCAAGACCGGCTGGGCGCCCTGAACGATCTGGCGATAGGCCATGACGTGTTGAAAAAATATGGCATCGAAGAAACGCCCGAGGCTCAGAAGCTGATCTTCTATGCCGATAAGAGCCAGTTGATCGATAAGGCTCAAGCCGCTCTTGATGACGTCCTCGATGCCAAGAAATTCTGGCGTTAAACCGGGGTCAAAACACCGCTGCCGAAGCGTCGATCACGCCCGATGATTGAAGATATTCAACGGCTTCGAAAGCTGGTTTGGCGGCGAAGAACACAAGTCCGTCCATCAATGTGACATAGACCCTGCGTGGCACGACATCCAGGGTTGTCGAGTCACGATAGATGGAGAATTTCGGCAAGAAACGCGGCACTTCCCGAAGATAAGCCGCATAAGGCGCGCCGAACATTTCCCCCAGGTGTTTTTCTTCCCGCCGGATGACAAACTGAAACAGCACCGCGCATCCAAGGGCGAAGATCAGTCCGACGACTTCTTGCCGCCGATATAAAGCGTGCACCAGAGTCTCCCGACAATGCCCGCGACGATGAGGAAGAGCCCCACCACCTCAATCGTCTCATGAGTTTCACCGGCCCAGGCCGACCTCACCTGCGTTAGCGCAAGAAATGCGAGAAGCACGGCTGCACCAACCCAAAGGCGCCGGAAATACTGAAACTTGCTCAAGGTCATGTTTTGCAAACCTATGCTGACAGATGTTCAACGAGAATGGACGTGCCAAGCGCACAAAGTACAAGACCGGCCGCCACTTCGGCAAATTTGCCGAACTTGTCGCCGATTGCCTTGCCGATCATCAGGCCCATTGTGGACATGATGAATGTCGCAAAGCCGATGGCGAGCGAAATCGCGATGATACCCTGCAGACCGATGCCGAGAAAGGCGAGCGACAGGCCGACAGCCATGGCGTCGATGCTGGTGCCAAGCGCCGTCGCAAGCAGGACGAGGAACGAACCGCCCTGCGGCGCCTCATCTGCGTTGTCACCCTTGGACCAGAAGACCGTATAAAGCATATGCAGCCCGACTGCTGACAATAGACCGAATGCCAGCCAGTGATCGACATGGGAAACCCAGTCGCTCGCGAGAACACCAGCCACCCAGCCGAGAAACGGAGTGATGGCTTCGACAACGCCAAAAACAATGCCAGTGCGCAAAGCCTCGGAAAGCCGGGGGCGGTTCAAGGCGGTGCCACGCCCGACAGAAACTGCAAAAGCATCGACCGACATGCTGACGGACAGAAAAAATACCGTGATGGGGGACATCATGTCTGCTCAGACGGAGGATTGGCCGGGCAACAAAGGCCATCCGTCCGTCGGCGGATGGCTGATACCACGGTCTTGCCGGGCCGTTGAACGGCTGATCACGCCACGCTTTTCAGCGATTGTGTTGACGTGATCCCACTTGATCTCAGCGCCGCCAGAATGGGCCGCGCTTCGGTGGTGGCTACTCCCCGATGCGGCTTATCTATTTGCAACTGGAAAAATTGTCAAGCAATATCAATGCGTTGAATGATTATGATAAGCATTTGCAATTAGAGAAATTATGAAAGCACCACAGGACATTGATGGGTTTTTAATGTTTTGAACGGGGTGTCCGTCTCGAATTTATATGCGCCCGGTCGTAAGTTTTGCGCATCGCCACCGGTTCGATTGAGCCGGAGCGAGGGTGGGAACCCACCCGAAACGCGGAGACCACTGATTATGGCTTATGATGAACTCAAAACGAGGCTTCGTGGTGTAACAACTGCGCTTGTCACGCCGTTTCGCAATAGCGAAGTCGATTACCGCGCCTTTGCCGATCTCGTAAACTGGCAAATCGGAGAAGGCATCCATGCGCTCTCCCCTTGCGGGACCACCGGCGAAGCGCCGACATTGAACACAGCCGAAAAAATCCGTCTCATTAGAACCTGTGTCGACGTTTCGGCCGGGCGCGTGCCGGTCATTGCCGGGACAGGAACGAATGACACGCTCTCGACAATCGCCCTGACCAGTGCCGCCGCCGCATGCGGGGCCGATGCCGCGCTTATCGTGACGCCCTATTATAACCGTCCCTCGCAAGAAGGGCTTTATCGCCACTTTGAGGCAGTCGCCAACAACACCCAGATTCCGATCATTCTCTACAATGTGCCCACGAGAACCGGTGTCGACCTTTCGCTGGACACAATCGAACGGCTTTGCAAACTCCCGGCGATCGTCGGCATCAAGGACGCCACTGGCGACCTGGATCGCCCCAAGCGTCTCATTCGTCGTATGGGAAGTCGGCTCATCCAGCTTTCAGGCCATGACACGACCTCCACGACTTTCAATCTGGAAGGTGGTGACGGCACGATATCGGTGATCTCAAACGTGGTGCCAGCCCAAATGTTCGCTATACACAATGCCTGCCAGCGCAACGATGGCTGTAGCGCGCGCTCACTCGCCTTTGCACTCAAGCCGCTTTTGACGGCTCTGGAGCAAGACACCAACCCAGTTCCTATCAAATATGCGCTGCATCACACGCGCGGCCTGTCGCCGGATGTGCGATTACCGCTTGTCGCGGCGAATGACGAGACCGCGGCCTCTATTCACCGCGCCATTGCGGCGCTCGATCCCGATGCGCATCCAATCGCTGCTTTGCGAGACCCCGACGACAATTGCCGTAAGCAGCTGGCGGTCGTTCCCCGCTGACACATTCCTTGAAACGATACTTAAGGTATAACCATCATGACCAGCATCCAGAAAACTGTAATCCCCGAACAGCGAGCCAGATTTACCATCGGTCAGGACAGGTGGGGACAATGGCTCGTGTGCGACCGGCTTGGCCTGACCGGCGGGTTGTTCACCGACCGCGAAACGGCGCTTCGTTTTGCGAAGAGAGCTTGCCGCACCGCATCAGACACGGTCTGTCTCTCATCCGGTTCTGTCGCGTCAGATGCGATCTTCGGCAAGAAATCGACGCTCTTGAGACTGGTCCGATAGGCGGCACTTTGGCCCCCAGATTTCACCAAATTCGCGCCCGCATTTACCCACGCGGGCGATGTTCTCCAGATCAGCACACATCAGCCTGTTCACGCATATTGCACGTCTTCTACACCATGTTGCCTCTCATCGTCGCTGGCGTGCTGGCATGGGCGTTGACCAAGGTTTTCTCGCCGTCGTGAGACGCCGCCAAACGCGCCGCTTCGTTCAGGCAATCGGGCTTTGCGCCGGGCAGCAGCTTCGTAAACCGCCAATAATGGTGCGTGAATCGTAAAGTGACTTTGTCAGTTTCCCCTATCATATTGTTCCCAACAAAAAACAAAGGGGAGAGATGATGAAGAAGCTCAATCACTTGCTGGTGGCGGGTATAGCAATCCTGTCCGCTGCTCCGGCTTTTGCAGCCGAAGCAGAATCCTGTAAAGCGCCGAAATTCTCGGATGTCGGCTGGACCGATATCACCGCGACCACGGCGCTCGCATCGCTTTTGCTTGAAAAGGCTGGATACCAGCCCCAGACGACAATCCTCTCAGTACCGGTGACCTTCCAGTCACTGGAAAATGGCCAGATCGATATCTTCCTTGGAAACTGGATGCCGCTTCAGGAGGAAGCGCGCAAACCCTATCTCGAAGGAAAGAAGATCGAGCAGGCCGGTATCAATCTCGAAAATGCAAAGATCGGTCTTGCCGCAACGGGCAAGGATCTCGGCATCAAGACTTATGCCGACATAGCAAAATTCAAGGACCAGCTCGGCGGGAAAATCTACGGCATCGAAGCGGGCAGCAGTGCCAATGCAACGATCCAGTCGATGATCGAGAAGAACAATTTCGATCTCAAGGATTTCCAGCTGGCGGAATCGAGCGAACAGGCCATGCTGTCACAGGTGCAAAACGCCGTGCGCAAGGATGAGCCGGTGGTATTCTTCGCATGGACCCCACATCCGATGAACATTCGCTACAAGCTCACCTATCTGGAGAACGGCGATAATCTCTTTGGCCCCAATGACGGTGCCGCCACGGTCGAGACGTTGACCCGCAAGGGCTATGCAGCCGACTGCCCGAATGTGTCGCATTTTCTGTCAAAGTTGAAGTTCACGACCGAGATGGAAAGCACCATGATGAACATGATCCTCAATGACGGGATGGAAGCCAAAGATGCCGTCACGAAATGGATCAAGGAGAACCCGGCACAGCTCGACGCGTGGCTCGACGGCTTCAATACTTTTGACGGCAAGCCAGCACTCGCTGAAGTGAAGTCCAGCCTCGGCTTGTGATACTTATTAAGCCGCGAAACTATTTTTGCCGCAACTTGCTCGGCGCCTGTCCGAAATGCCGCTTGAAAGCGCGGGAAAGCGAACTGATCGATGAAAAGCCGGTCTGTTCCGCCGTATCCGCCATTGAAAGATGCGTATCGAGGATGAGGCGTCGAGCAGCCTTGAGCCGAAGCGACAGATAATAATTGCCCGGCGATTGCCCGATCACATTGGCAAACAGCATTTCAAGGCTGCGTGTCGAAAGCCCGAGCCGTCTGGCGATGCGCGTCACCGGGATCGGCCGGTCGATATGGCTTTCCATAATCTTGATGGCGTCGGCCAGCCGCGGCTCGCGGTTCAAAAGCCGCCCCAACGACACCAGCGGCTGCGCATCCGAAGCCTGCCGCACCTCGTCATAAATATAGAGGCTCGCGACATCGAGCGCGATGGAATAGCCGTGCCGGGCACGGATCAACGCCAGCATCATGTCGAGCGCAGGAGCCGCCCCGCCTGTCGTTAGAAAAGTACCGTCGCGCACCCAACGATCCGACTGCATTTCCACATCCGGGAAGCGCTGGGAGAAGGCTTCCAGATCCTCCCAATGGGTGGTGGCTTTCCTGCCATTGAGCAGCCCGGCCTTTGCCAACACCCATGAACCCGCCTCGACACCGATCACCAATTGGGACTGTTTGGCTGCCTGACGCAACTGCGCAAGAAGCTTTGGGGTCGCGTGTTCCAGCGCATGAAATGCGCTGACGATAATCAGGATATCTTGCGGTGTTGCCTCGAATTTTCCGTTCACACCAACCTTCAGGCCGCTTGATGTGATGGGGTCGCTGCCATCCGGAGATACTACCCGCCACGAATAGAGCGAACGACCCGTCACGCGGTTGGCGCCGCGCATCGGGTCAAGCGTCGCGGCCAATGACATGAGCGAACAATCCGGCAAAACCAGCAAGGTGACAGACAGTTGCTCATCGGATGGTTCAAAGATCACGTGCTTCGCTCTTCGCCAAACTAATTTCGTAAAATGATAATCTCAGCAATCTGCGACCTGTCAAGCTCGACAAAAATCGAGGGAAATCACCATGCCTTTGCAGCCCGCTCGCGAAACCTTCATCACAGCCGCCGTTACCGGCGCTGGCGCCACCACACATCGCTCCAACAAGGTGCCGATCACGCCAAGGCAGATTGCCGATGCTGCGATTGAAAGCGCTAAAGCAGGTGCGGCAATCGCGCATATCCATGTGCGCGATCCCGAAACAGGCGAGCCATCGCGCAAGATCGAACTGTTCCGTGAAGTGGTCGATCATATACGCGCTTCAGGCGTGGATATCGTGCTTAACCTGACCGCAGGCGTCGGCGGCGATCTGGTCTTCGGTTCTGCCGAAGCGCCTCTGCCGCCGGATGCATCGAAGACCGATATGGCGGGCGCGACAGAGCGCCTTGCGCATATTGCAGCACTTCTGCCGGAAATCTGCACGCTTGATTGCGGCACCATGAATTTCGGCGAAGGCGACTATGTGATGACCAACACCCCTGCCATGCTGAAAGAAATGGCAGCGCAAATTCAACGTTTGGGCGTTCGCCCGGAAATCGAAATTTTCGACACAGGTCACCTGCCATTGGCCCAATGGCTGCAACAGCAAGGCCTGCTTGACGACCCGGTGATGGTGCAATTGTGCATGGGCATTCCATGGGGCGCACCGGATGATCTCGCGACGCTGGTGTCCATCCTCCACAATCTGCCGGATAACTGGATATTCTCGGCATTTTCCATTGGTCGTAACCAGTTGCCTTATGCAGCACTTGCGGTGCTCGCTGGCGGCAATATCCGCGTCGGCCTCGAAGACAATATCTGGCTCGAAAAGGGCGTGCTCGCTTCCAATGGCGATCTGGTGGAACGCGCCAGAAACATCGCCGTCAATATGGGGTCAAAGATACTGACGCCCGGTGAAGTTCGCGAAAAGCTCAAGCTCAAGAAGCGTTGGTGATGCCCATGACCATTCATCCTCCCAAGATCGCCTGCATCGGTAGCGGCGTCATCGGCAGCGGCTGGGCCGCACGCTTTCTGCTCAACGGCTATGACGTTGCAGTCTATGACCCGTCGCCGGATGCGCAGGCGACAACCGAGCATATCCTCGACAATGCCCGGCACGCGCTGTCCGCCCTCACCCCGAAGCGCCTGCCAAACGAAGGCACACTTTCCTTCGCGCCATCACTGGCCGATGCTGTGCGCGATGCCATACTGATTCAGGAAAGCGTGCCTGAGAGGCTCGACCTGAAACTGGCCGTTCTGAAAGAGATCGAGGCATCCTGTTCCAGCGACGCGCTGATTGCATCATCCACCTCCGGCTTTCTGCCGAGCAAGCTGCAAGCCCCCTTGCAGCACCCGGAACGGCTGATCATCGCGCATCCCTATAATCCGGTCTATCTGCTGCCTCTGGTGGAACTCGTACCGGGTGAAAAGACCGGCAGGCAGGCTATCGAAATGGCCGCCGCGCTTTACCGCCACACGGGTATGGAAGCCGTCATTCTCGAAAAGGAAATCGATGCCTTTGTCGGCGACCGCTTGCTGGAAGCCTTGTGGCGCGAAGCGCTCTGGCTCGTCAAAGACGGCATTGCCACAGTTGAGCAAATCGACAATATCATCCGCTATTCGTTCGGTTTGCGCTGGGCGCAGATGGGCTTGTTTCAGACCTATCGCATCGCGGGCGGTCCGGCGGGGATGAAGCACTTTCTGGCGCAGTTTGGTCCCGCCTTGCAATGGCCGTGGACGAAACTGACGGATGTTCCGGAGCTGGACGAGACGCTGATAGGCCGCATTGCCAGCCAGTCTGACGCGCAGAACGAAAACCTGTCGATCCGCGATCTTGAGTCCATTCGCGACGCCAATCTGGTGGCCATCATCCGCGCCCTATCCCAGCAGCAGCAAGGCAAAGGCTGGGGCGCAGGCGCACTTTTGAACGAGTATACAGCGCAGCTCGACGCAACCGATGGCGAGGCTAGGCCCCGTTCTGGTCCGCTGCGGTTGCTCGACGTCCGTGTGATCCCCGAATGGATCGACTATAATGGCCACATGACCGAGCACCGGTATCTCGATCTTTTTGGGCAGACCACCGACCAGTTTCTCGCGCTGATCGGCGTCGATGCCGCTTATCTGAACGGTGGCCACAGTTACTATACCGTCGAAACCCACATCATGCATCGCGATGAAGCCAAAACTGGCGACGAACTGCATGTCGACACACAGCTTCTGTCCTTCGATGCAAAGCGTATTCACCTGATCCATTCGCTGAAACGCGGTGAGACAGAACTGGCAAGCGCGGAACAGATGTTGCTTCATGTCGATACGAAAGCAGGAAAAGCGGTTGCTGCTGATCCTGTCATTCTGCAAACGCTGGAAGACCTCACGCTTTCCCAGAAGGGCTTGACCGTTCCGGCTGCTGTCGGACGATATGTCGGACAGCGCGCCTGAGCGCTGCCCGAACTGGCCGCAGAGCAACCCATCACGCAAATCCGTTTCACATTTTCGCGAAAAATGCTCTAAGATTCCTCCCAGATGGTACGGAGGAGGAAATAAAATGGCCGAAAAGGCACCATCCAAGCCGGTGCTTCTATCCGGCGGCAACCCGCAAATTCCAAAAGGCGAAGGCGACGCACCGGTCAATGCCTATATCGCCGCCATGCCCGGTTGGAAAAGCGATGTGGGACGCCAGTTGAATACGCTCATCGAACAAGCTGTCCCAAACGTCCACAAGGCGGTCAAGTGGAACTCGCCTTTCTACGGGCTTGAAGGACAAGGCTGGTTTCTGAGCTATCATTGCTTCGCCAAATATATAAAGGTCGCCTTCTTTCGCGGTCTTTCCCTGACGCCGCAGCCGCCCGTGGAGTCCAAGAGCCAGGATACGCGTTACTTCCATATCCATGAAAACGACGTGCTGGACGAAGCGCAATTTACCGACTGGGTGAGGCAAGCAAGCCAGTTGCCCGGTGAAAAGATGTGAGCCAAATGATGACTACCAACGAAAGCAAATCCGCTTCACAGTTGATCGATGAACGCATTGCCACGCTTGACGACTGGCGAGGCAAAACGCTTGCCAAGGTTCGTGCCATCATCACGAAGGCCGATCCGGAAATCATTGAGGAATGGAAATGGCGCGGCGTACCCGTATGGGAACGTGATGGCATTATCTGTACCGGCGAGACCTATAAGCAGGTCGTCAAACTGACTTTTGCCAAGGGCGCATCGCTGGACGACCCGACCAGTTTGTTCAACTCAAGTCTGGACGGCAATATGCGCCGGGCCATCGATATTCGCGAAGGCGAAGAGATCGATGTCGATGCGCTGACAGCCCTCGTTCGCGCTGCCATAGCGCTCAATAGTGCGAAGCCCCCGCGCAAGAAAAAGGCCCCTTGAAGCCTCAATAGCTGACCGTCACCACCACCGTATCCGAATAGGTTCCCGGTGGAGGTGTGGTCTGCGGCGCGACACGACCATAGACGGTCAGGCTTTGCACAGTGCCGGTTCCGGTACCGGTCACGATCTGCCCGGTTGTGTTGCCCCAAGGTGTTGTGCGTGCCGTGTTACTATAGAGCCCGTAGACGACCGCATTGGAGCCAAGCGTCATTCGCCTTTGGGTCGCCGTGGTGTTGCTCAAACCACCATTCAGGGAAACACTATAGGGCAGGTTGGTGGTACAGCTTACCGATAGAGCCCCGGTCGCATCCACATTGGATGTCAGAACCCCGTGATTGCCAAAGTTGATAGACGTGGCGGAGACTGTACAGGTGCGATCAACATTGGCCGTCACGTTGAAGGTTGGCTGCGTTGGATTATCCGTCATAGCAGTACAGGCAGGCGCCACAAGCAGATAGCTGGCATAGTTGAAGCGGGTTTGAGCACCCGAGAACGTCGATAAATACGCGCCGCCTGGCGTGGCCGCCTGCCCGGACAGGATACGCCCATAGATCGTACGCGTGGCGGTAGTGGATGTGAGCGGCAGCAAGGTCATGTCGATGGGTGGTGGCGACCCCAATGCCGTGTTGGTAACAGACCCCCAGGGAACCGAACGCGCAGTATCGGAATAAAGCTGATAGGTCAGCGCGTTGGTGCCGCTCAGCATGGTGCGCAAGCCGCCACTTGAGCCGCCGCTGCCCGCATTGATATTGGGGCACACCCGAAGAAAAAGACTGACTGTGAGCGTGTTGGAGCAATTAACACCCAATGTCGCCGTCGTATCAACCGCGCCACCCCCAAGAAGATTGACCGTACCAAAATTGACATTGGTGATGCTGAAGGAACAGGTTTGTGCATGGGCCCAACTTGGTAGAAAAATCAATATATTGAACAACGCGCATGCGACGATGCGATAAAATCTCATTGCGTGCTCCTGCATACGGCGTCCGGAATGGTAACGCGCTCTTCTGTATTGCGTGGCGCGTTGAACGTAATCTGGCATGAGCCCTTTTCGGATTGCGTCACTATCAACGTGTTGGAGTTCTCAATGCCTTCAAGATAGACCTGACCGTCATAACCCACAATGAACTCCTGCGAGCCATTGAGCTGCGCTGTCGATCCCGTCTCGATGTAAGCGCCACTCTCATCGCGCAGAGTGACAAGGGCAGCTCGCGTATCGGCCTTGACGTTGAAGTCCACCACGGAGCCACCCCGATCGCTTGGGCTTACCACTTGTCGAGTTTCACCTACAGTGGCATCAATCGGCAAATTGCTGGGGTCAATGGAAATTACGTTCTTGTCATAGGAACGCAGATTGGGCAGCAGCATCTTGCCGCTCTTGTTGGTTTTGCCCATGGGACGATTTTCGAATTGAACGTCGACATCTGGTGCGCCCACATCCACCACACTGAAAGCATCGTCGATGCGGTTCGAGAGGAACACACCTCCGCCTGCGAGGACAACTGCACCGTCGATCTGTGCGGTGGCGCGAACATTGTCATCATACTTTTCAACACCAGCTTCAATTCTGCCGATCTGGCTACGATAGCTGCCGCTGGCAGCAATGATGTCGCTCTGGCCATAAGAGCCGCGCAACCGCCAGCCAGTGCTTCCCACCTCGGCCTGTTCCGATTTCATCAAGTCGATGGACCCGGTGGTTCCGTTTTCATCAGCCGAAACACTCGTCGATGCCGTGATGTTATGGTCGAACGACCAAGACAATCCAGCATATAATCCAAACGAGCCTTTCTGCTCGAAGTCCGTATAGGCAGACATGAACATGTTGCCTTTCTTACCAAAAGGCCGCGTGGCGGTGACGCCAAGAATCCGCGATTTTTCGGAATCGACAGTTTCGATCTGCGTGTAGGAGAAATTCAGATTCGTTTCATTGAAGATGCGAGGAAGTGAAACGGAAACTTGATCAAGCGCTTTGGCAGGCTTGGCGCTATTGTCCGGAAGCCCGGTCTCGTCTATATCGGCCGTGATCGAGGCGATATCATTGTAATCGCCGAAAGTGCGCTGCGTGCGCACGTAGAATTTGACATCCCAGAGATCGGCTTCAACGCTTGCAGCAATCTGGTAGCCGGTTTGCCCACCGAATTTGCTGGTCGCGCCGGATAAGGTTCCAACGCCGTAAGGCCCGATATTGAAAACGCCGCCAATGCCCGCATTGTAGAAATTCTCGGCACCTTCAACGTGCCCTTCTAAGGTCGTGTTATTGGTGAGACCATAACGCAAGGTGCCGCTTCCCACGATGCGCTCATCATAGTCATTCGATTCCGTGCCGTAATAGCGGCGGGCAAAGCCGGTTTCGGCAGAAAAATCAGCAAACCCCTTAGCCAGCAAATTAGACGAGGCATAGAACGGCGTTTCCGTAACCGTCTCTCGGCCCAGAACATCGCGAACCACCATACGCGCTGTGCCTGCGCCCGTGACCACCGGGAGGTTGGTGACCGTAAATGGACCGGATGCAACATTGCTGGTCGCACGACGTGCGTTATCGATATAAACATCGACCGTTGACGGCACAGCCGCAGACCCCGACAGCTCAGGCATCGGCATAGTAACCAGATCGGGCCGCAATGAAAAATTGCGCCGGATTTGTACGCCGCCCAGACGGGTCGGTCGCGTCCATGAGAGGCCACCCGTAATGAAATCACCGACATTATAGGTCATCAGCGTTTCCTGATCCGAATAGGACCATCTCGTATCGAGACGCGTTGACCCGAAACTGTCGGTGTCGGACGAACTGAGCACCTGCGACGACGACAGGACGCCATAGGGACCGAACAGGCGCCCTTCCATGAGACCAGAAACACCTTCGAACTGCGTCAGATCATACCAATCCTGTCCGCCGCTGGCGCCATAGATCGTATAATTCACCAGCCCGCCGAAATTGCTCTTGGCCTTGGGTTTTTCGTCTTCTTCTTCAGACGTGACTTCCTCGCCAGACTGCGCATCGATGACACGCGCGGCGCGCTTGTTTTCCTGCGCATCGAAACGAACGATCTGGTTCTCCTTGTCATAGGTGACGTTGACCCCGGAGAGCCGGTTCACGTCGATCCATCCGTCATCCCGCATAGCTTCCGTGGCGGGCTTGATCCCGACATTCTTGAGCTGTTCGGGCTCAATCAGAAGTGATCCGTCCGGTGTTTGACGAAACGTAGCGATCAGCGCCGATGATGCGCCATTCACATAGACCTCAAGCTGAAGCTCCAGAGGGGTATCGTCGGAAACAAGCGTCCCCGACGACGTAGGTGGCAATTCCTGCGCCGCAGCTTTCAGACATCCTGTGCAGACCGTTAGAAACGCAATCGTCAAAACCGCAAGATCAACCGCCCCTGACGCTCGCTTGCGCATTTATCGGGCCAGCTTCGCTTTGAGCTGAAATCGTCAGCGAGCCACCACCCCGACTACCACCTGTTCCGGGAATGAACCAAGTTGCACTTGATTGCCCCAGAACATATCCAACAAGGCCTTTTCGCTGTGCGACGGCACGACCGCCTGCACCCTGCAATGCAAGATCGGAAACACGCAGCCGCTTGTTTCCCTTGTTACTAACGGTCACCTGATAACCGCCCGATTGACGCTGGACACTCCATGACGGGTTCGCATCCGGCGTGCCGGGCTGCGAGAAGAAAACCGGAATGGAATGGCGGATCACCAGATTGACCGTGCCGGATCGCCGCTGCGCATTATCGGGAAGTTCATCGACAATCAGCCGATAGCTTTCTTCCGCCTTGACCGGGCTTTTCGTGGTGCGCACGATACGGATGATGTTTTCGCCGCCGGGCTTCAGTTGCGATATGGGCGGACTGACAACAACATCGGTTGCTGCCGTGTAGGTATCAACGCCATTGCTCTGGCTCCAGCGGAATATTCTGGCCTGAACATTGATGGGCCGTTTTGCATCGTTCCAGATGCGAATGTTTGAAGCCGCCGTTGGCGCGCTCAGATCGATGATGACCGGCGAAACGCGCAAGGAAGCCGCATGCGCGGGGACAAGATACAAGCTCGCCAATAACGCCGCGGCAAAAGTGAGAACACGCATTCTACCCTCCGTGACGTTAATAGCTGATCGTGGCGGTTACCGTATCCGTATAGACACCCGCAGCTGGCGTCGACTGCCCTGGAACACGCCCATAGACCGTATAGGCTTGAGCGGCACCAGTGCCTGTCCCGGCGACTGTGTTCGTTCCGACGGTGTTGCCCCAGACTGCGGTGCGGGCCGTCGTTGTGTACAGCGAATATCCAATAGTGGCGCTTGCCGGCCCCGTCATCAAACGGTTTGTGACGGTTGCGCCGGTTCCCGTGCCAGCGCTCAAGCCGATATTGTAAGGTGTCGAATTCGTGCATTGCACGGTTATGGTGCTGGTCGCGTCGACATTCGTCGACAAAACACCATTGGAACCAAAGTCCATGTTGGTTGCAGAATTAATAAGACAAGCTGCAGTAATCGTAATCTGCACATTGAACGTCGTTGT
>NZ_JBQEPD010000012.1:0-137792 GCF_052045675.1 Brucella sp. 22210 | reverse complement strand
CGATACGATGGCGACCATCGTCCTCCCGGACGTGCCGGAATTCATCACGCCGCTGGTCTACGCCCTGCCGATCCAGATGCTGGCCTATCACACCGCTGTCCTGATGGGCACGGATGTCGATCAGCCGCGCAATCTGGCAAAATCGGTCACGGTTGAATAAAATCAGCTCGTTATCGAACTCGCTTTATAAAGTAATTGAAATGGCCGCGTGAGCGGCCATTTTGTTATCCAGCTCTCAGCAGCCTTATCGCCTCATCGCGCCCGAAGAGATAGAGCAACACGCGCAATGCCTGTCCGCGTTCGGATTCCAGATCGGGATCGCTGGTCAGAACATAACGCGCGTCCTTGCGGGCGATTTCCAGTAGATCGCCATGCGCTTCGATGGAAGCCAGACGGAAGCCCGGCGTACCGGATTGGCGCGTGCCGAGCAACTCGCCTTCGCCGCGCAGTTTCAGATCTTCTTCGGCGATGCGGAAACCGTCTTCCGTCTCGCGCATAACCTTCAGTCGCGCCTGACCGATTTCGCCCAGCGGTCCCTTGTAGAGCAGGAGGCAGGTCGATGGCTTGTCGCCGCGCCCCACACGCCCGCGCAACTGATGCAACTGCGATAGCCCGAACCGTTCGGCGTGTTCGATCACGATGATGGTCGCGTCGGGCACGTCCACGCCAACTTCAATGACGGTGGTGGCAACTAGAAGCCGCGTTTCGCCTTGCTTGAAGGCGCGCATGGCTTCATCTTTTTCCGCGCCGTTCATACGGCCATGAATAAGGCCAATCCGGTCGCCGAAGACGGATTTGAGGCTTTCGAAACGCTCTTCCGCCGATGTCAGTTCAACGACCTCGGATTCTTCAACCAGCGGGCAGATCCAATAAATCTTCTGGCCTTCCTGCACCGCTTTGCGGATGCGCTCCACCAGTTCACCCATGCGCTCCATTGGCAGGATTGCCGTGGTGATGGGCTGGCGTCCGGCGGGCTTTTCGGTCAGCTTTGATACGTCCATGTCGCCGAAAGCGGTCAGAACCAGCGTGCGCGGGATCGGTGTCGCCGTCATCACCAGCATATCGGGGGCGGAGCCCTTTGCCGTCAGCATCAGGCGTTGATGCACGCCAAAGCGATGCTGCTCATCGATAATGACCAGAACGAGGTCGTGATACTCGACCTTTTCCTGAAACAACGCATGCGTGCCGATAACGATGTCGACCTCGCCGCTCTTCAAGCCTTCCAGCACAGCGTTCCGGTCGCGACCTTTCTCGCGGCCCGTCAGCAGGGCAGCTTTCAGCCCGGCTTTCTCGGCGAGTGGTGCAATGGTTGCAAAATGCTGGCGAGCGAGCACTTCGGTTGGGGCCATCAGGGCGGATTGACCGCCGGATTCTGCGGCATGTGCCATAGACAGCAGACCCACCACCGTTTTGCCGGAGCCGACATCACCCTGTAAAAGCCGTAACATGCGCTCGGGTGATTTGAGGTCCGCGATGATTTCGTGAACGGCCTGATCCTGTCCCTTGGTCAAGCTATAGGGCAGGTGGCGCATGATCTCGGCTACGATACGGCCTGTGCCTTCCAGCGGACGACCGGACAGTCGGCGTGTTTTGGCACGCACGAGGGCAAGGGCAAGCTGACCGGCCAGAAATTCATCATAAGCCAGCCTGCGCCGCGTAATGCCTTCAAGCGCAATGTCGGAGGGGTCTTCCGGTAGGTGCAAAGTGTTGAGCGCGTCCTGAAAACTCGGAAAGCGTTCACGCGCCAGCAAGGGGCCGTCTATCCATTCGGGCAGCGGTGGAACACGCGTCAGCGCTTCCTTGATGGCGCGCGCCAGCGTTTTTGGCGACAGGCCAGCCGTCAGCGGGTAGACCGGCTCGACCATCGGCAGATTGGCGGCATCTTCGAGGCTCGCAATATAGTCGGGATGCACCATGGAGGCGCGCCCGTTGAACCATTCCACCTTGCCGGACACGATGACGGTTTCGCCTTCGGGCAGCATCTTGTGCAGCCACGGCAATTGCGCATGGAAGAAAGTCAGCGCAATTTCCCCGGTATCGTCGTGGGCAAAGACGCGATGCGGGACATTGCCTCTGCCGGGCGGTGCTGGCTGGTGTTGATCGACCACCACTTCCAGCGTGACGATGGTACCTTCCTGAGCAAGCGCAATGCCGGGGCGATTGCGCCGGTCGATAACGCTGTTTGGCGGCAGGAACAGAAGCTGCCCGACTTTCGGTTCCGCGCCGGGCACATCGGTGCCCAGAAGTTTACCAAGCAAAACCGCAACTTTCGGGCCAATGCCGGAAAGCGAACGGACGGAAGCGAAAAACGGATCGAGCATGGATGGGCGCATGGCGGCGAGCATTAACTGCTTCGCTGTCAGGTGCAAGCCTGCGCCATCATCTTTTCGTGCTCTTTTTGTTCTTGTCTCATAAACAGGTTCCCTGTTCTGTCCCAGATGCTATATACCGGCAGCGATTTTGATAAATGGAGCAGTTCCGACATGACTGGCAGCACACTTGCGACGGGAAATCTGGATGTACGGCGTCGCAAGCTTTTGTTTCGCGCCTGGCATCGCGGCATGCGCGAGATGGATTTGATTCTGGGCCAATATGCGGATGAGTATATTGTGAGCTTCACCGATCCCCAGCTCGATGAGTTCGAACAGATTCTGGAAGTGCTGGATCGTGATCTTCTCAAATGGGTGACGGGTGAAAGCCCTATCCCGGCAGAACATGACACCCCGCTTTTCCGCGATATCGTCGCTTTCCGTGACCGCATAGAGTTTTAAAAAATCCATGCCCGTTTTCAGCAAATTTGGTCTCAAGCCCAATACGGATACGAAAGCTGGACGCCGCATCGTCATTGATGGTGTTGCCGATGGCTTTGAGGCGTTCTGTCTCGCGCGTCTGGTGGATGAGATCGGCGAACGCGGGCCTATCATGTATATCGTGCGCGACGGGCAGCGCATTGCTGACCTTGAGCAGGTCTTGAACTTTGTCGCGCCGGATCTGCCGGTGCTGCATCTGCCCGCATGGGACTGCTTGCCCTATGATCGCGTATCGCCCGGTGCCGACGCATCGGCGCGCAGGTTGACCGCGCTCGGCGCTCTGGCGGCGCTCAAGAAAACACCGCATCCGGCCATCGTGCTGACTACGGCCAATGCCGTGCTGCAAAAACTGCCGCCACAGGCGGCAATTGCGGAGCAGGTAATTTCGGCTCGTCCGGGCAACCAGCTTGACATGAATGACCTTGCGTCGCGGCTGGAACGCAACGGTTTCGAGCGTGTGTCGACCGTCCGCGATATCGGCGAATTTGCCGTTCGTGGCGGTATTCTCGATCTTTATGCGCCGGGCGCGGAAGAACCTCTGCGCCTCGATTTCTTCGGCGATACGCTGGAAACGATCCGCGCTTTCGATCCCGCTTCGCAGCGCACGACGGGCACACGCAAGGAATTCGTGCTGCAGCCGATGAGCGAAATCACGCTCTCACCGGATATGATCAGCCGTTTCCGCAAGAATTATGTGGCGATGTTCGGCGCGCCGCAGCGTGACGATGCGCTCTATCAGGCGATCAGCGAAGGCCGCCGTTTTGCCGGTATGGAACACTGGCTGCCACTGTTTTACGATCATCTGGAAACGGTTTTCGACCATGCGGGCGGCATGCCGGTGGTATTCGATCATCTGGTGCATGAAGCGCTGACTGAGCGCCACACTATGGTGGTGGACCACTACGAGGCCCGGCTGCGTCAGGCTGAAGGCAAGGAAGCCGGCAGCGATGCCGTTCCCTATAAGCCGGTCAAGCCGGAAACCCTCTATCTCACGCCGCAGGCGGTCGAGGATGCGGTGCAGGCAAGCGGGCTTCGCATCGACCTCACACCCTTTGGCGCGCCGGAAGTATCGAACCGCACCATTGTTCATGCCGATGCGCATAAGGGCCGCAACTTTGCCGAGGAGCGTGCAGCAACTGATGTGAACCTGTTTGAAGCGGCGGTGAAGCACATTGCTGATCTCCGAGCCTCCGGCAAGAAAGTGCTGGTTGCTGCCTGGACGGAAGGCTCGCTCGACCGACTGTTGCAGGTTCTCGACGAGCACGGGCTGGAAAAGATCGAGACGGTTGACCGGCTTTCAACCGTCAAGGCGCTGTCGCGTGACAAGGTAACCGCAGCGGTGCTGGCCGTTGAAAGCGGCTTCGATGCCGGTGATCTCGCGGTCGTTGCCGAACAGGATATTCTCGGCGACCGTCTTATCCGCCGGTCCAAGCGTCGCAAGCGCGATCAGGACTTCATCTCGGAAGTGGCTTCGCTGACGGCTGGCGATATTGTCGTCCACGTCGATCACGGTATCGGTCGTTTCATCGACCTCAAGACCATCACCGCAGCGGGCGCACCGCATGATTGTCTTGAACTTCACTATGCGGGCGATGACCGGCTGTTCCTGCCGGTCGAAAATATCGAGCTTCTCTCGCGCTACGGGTCGGAAGGTTCCGACGCGGTTCTCGACAAGCTTGGCGGTGGCGCATGGCAGATGCGCAAGGCCAAGCTCAAGAAGCGACTGCTTGAGATTGCGGGCCATCTGATCCAGATAGCCGCCGAGCGTCAGATGCGTGGCGCGCCGGTGATGACGCCGCCGGATGGGCTTTATGCGGAATTCTCTGCCCGCTTCCCCTATGACGAGACCGAAGACCAGATGACCGCCATCGAGGCGGTGGCTGACGATCTTGCCGCGGGCAAGCCGATGGATCGACTGATCTGCGGCGATGTCGGTTTTGGCAAGACGGAAGTTGCGTTGCGCGCTGCCTTCATCGCGGCGCTCAACGGCGTTCAGGTCGCGGTCGTGGTACCGACGACGCTGTTGTCACGCCAGCATTTCAAAACCTTCTCCAAGCGCTTTCATGGCCTGCCGATCACCGTTGCCCATGCCTCGCGGCTGGTTGGCGCGAAGGAACTGGCTGCGACCAAAAAAGGTCTGGAAGAGGGCACGGTTGATATCGTTGTCGGCACCCACGCGCTGCTCGGCAATTCGATCAAGTTCAAGAATCTCGGCCTGCTCATCATCGATGAGGAGCAGCATTTCGGCGTCAAGCACAAGGAACGGCTCAAGGAGCTAAAATCCGATGTGCATGTGCTGACCCTGTCGGCAACGCCAATCCCGCGCACCTTGCAGCTTGCGCTGACCGGCGTGCGCGAACTCTCGCTCATCACCACGCCGCCGGTGGATCGCATGGCGGTGCGCACCTTCGTTTCTCCGTTCGATCCGCTCGTCATTCGTGAAACTTTGCTGCGTGAGCGCTATCGCGGTGGTCAGAGCTTTTATGTCTGTCCGCGTATTTCCGATTTGGGCGACATCGAGGAATTCCTGAAGGAACATGTGCCGGAACTGAAAGTCGCCGTTGCGCATGGCCAGATGGCGCCGGGCGTTCTCGATGACATCATGAACGCTTTCTATGATGGTCAATACGACGTGCTGCTTTCCACGACCATCGTGGAATCCGGCCTCGATATTCCGACCGCGAACACCATGATCGTGCATCGCGCCGACATGTTCGGACTGGCGCAGCTCTATCAGCTGCGAGGTCGTGTCGGGCGCTCCAAGCAGCGCGCTTTCGCACTCTTCACGCTTCCGGCAGGCAAGATGCTGACGCAGATGGCGGAACGTCGCCTGAAAGTGCTGCAATCGCTGGATACGCTTGGCGCAGGCTTCCAGCTTGCCAGCCACGACATGGATATTCGCGGTGCGGGTAATCTCTTGGGCGAGGAACAGTCTGGCCATATCAAGGAAGTCGGTTTCGAGCTTTACCAGCAGATGCTGGAAGAAGCCGTTGCGACGCTCAAGGGTTCCGGCGAAGTGGAAGACAGCCAGTGGTCGCCACAGATCGCCATTGGCACGGCGGTTATGATCCCCGAAGCCTATGTGCCGGACCTGCAATTGCGCCTCGGCCTTTATCGCCGTCTTGCCGATCTGGAAGAGCCGCAGGATATCGACGCATTTGGCGCAGAACTCATCGACCGCTTCGGCCCGATGCCGGAGGAAGTGCAGCATCTGCTCAAGATCGTCTATATCAAGGCGCTCTGCCGTCGCGCCAATGTCGAAAAGCTGGATGCTGGTCCGAAGGGCGTCGTCATCCAGTTCCGTCACGCGACGTTCAACAACCCGGTCGGTCTGGTGAAAATGATCGGCGAACAGGGCTCTATGGCCAAGATCAGGCCGGATCAGAGCATTGTGTTCATTCGCGATTGGGCGACGCCGGAAAAACGCCTCAACGGCTCGGCTGTCATCATGACACAGTTGGCGAAAATCGCGGCGGGCTAAAGCGCGTTTCGATCTGATAGAATCAGATCGGCGCTCTAATCTTTTGTTTTAACGCGCATCTTGTCCGAAAACCGTTTCACACTTTTCGGGATGCGCTCAATTCCGCCGCCAAAATCAGACTAGCGATCTTCAGAAATCCCCGGTTCGAAGCCTTCCGCCGTCTGGCGGATGGCGTCGGCCAGAACGTCGGCGTTTTGTGCGCCCATAACGGCATATTTCTGATCGATGATGAAGCAGGGCACGCCGCGCACGCCGATACGGTTGGCGGTGTCGATTTCCTCGCGGATCGTTGCTTTGTCGGCGTCGCTTTCCAAAAGGCGGGCGACAACGGCTGCATCCATACCGACGCTTGCCGCCGCATCGACCAGCACCTCATGGTCGCCAATATCCTGTCCTTGTTCGAAATAGAGCGAGAACAATGTGCCGACGAGTTTGTTCTGCGTATCGGGAGCGGCCTGTGCAGCCCAGTGGATGACGCGGTGCGCGTCGAGCGTGTTGGGTGCACGGGTGATCGCCTCGAAATCGAAGACAATGCCGTTTTCATCGCCCAATTCGGTCAGCTGCTTATGAATATCATCGATCTTCGAACCGTTGCCGAATTTCTCGCGCATATAGGCACCACGATCCTTGCCTTGCGGCGGGAGTGTCGGGTCAAGCTGAAACGGACGCCAGCGAATTTCCGCTTCTACTTCGGGCAGCATGGCGAGGGCGTTTTCAAGCCGCTTGCGCCCGAGAAAGCACCATGGGCAGACGACATCGGACACAACGTCGATGGTGATTTTCTTTTCACTCGTGTTTTCGCTCATGGGATGCTCCGTGTGGTTGCGGGAGGCTGAGCCTCCCGCATCAATATCGCATTATATAGGACGTGGATTTAGGGCGAATTACGGTCTTATCAAAGAGAAGTTAAGGCTGGGAGCGCCACCAGGTCGGCAATTGATAACCGTAAAGCGAGGTTTTCTCCGGATGGCCGATCCGGTCCCACCGCGCCACCCACTGGTAAGGCAGATGGTAGAGGGGAATGTAATAATCGCCCGATAGCAGTATCCGGTCGAGTGCACGCACGGCGCTGACAAAATCGGCGCGGCTCCGTGCAGCGAGCATCGCATCAATCATCGCATCGACTGCGGGATCAGCAACGCCAGGATAATTGAAGCTGCCTTGAGCATCGCGCGAGGCCGAACCCCAGCGCATCCACTGCTCGTTGCCGGGCGACAGCGAACTGGAAAGAGCGCCCAGGATCATGTCGTAATCGAAGGTCTGGAGCCGTTGCTGATATTGCGCATCGTCAGCTGTACGGATTTCCACCGTGATGCCGAGGCGAGCAAGATTGCGCTTATAGGCAAGCCCAATCTTCTCCTCATCCGCCGAGCGCGTCATGATTTCGAATTGCAGCGGCTTTCCTGTGGAATCGACGGCCAGCCCGTTATGGAACTGAAAACCGGCTTCCATCAGAAGATCATAAGCCTGTTTGGCAGGCGCACGGTCGTGGCCGCTGCCGTCAGTAACGGGTACATGCCATGTGCCGTTCATAACATCTTCACGCACCGCATTGGGATAGGGAGCGAGCAGTTCCTTTTCACGTGCATCGGCAGGCTTACCGACTGAAGAAAGGTCGGAACCTTCCCAGAAGCTCTGGGTGCGCTTGTACTGGCCCGCGAAAAGATTGCGGTTCGCCCATTCAAAATCGAACAGCAATCCCAGCGCCTGACGCACACGGCGGTCAGCGAAGATCGGGCGACGCGTATTGAACACGAAACCCAGCATGTTTGCGGGTGTGCCCTTTTCAAAACTTTCCTTGATGACTTTGCCTTGCTGTACAGCCGGAAAATCATAGGATTTTTCCCAGCGCGTCGGATTGCCCTCAATGAAAACGTCGAGCAACCCCTTCTTGAAGGATTCGAACAGGGAGGTTTCGTTGCGATAATATTCGATGGTCAGCGTGTCGAAATTGTCCGTGCCGCGCTTGGATGGAATATCCTTGCCCCAATAGTCCGGATTGCGATTGTAGATGATACGCTGGCCGGGTTGCACGCCGGACACCAGATAGGGGCCGCTGCCGACAGGCGGCTTCAACGTCGAATTGCCAAAGGTGGCGGGGTCGACGGCATGTTTTGGAAGAACCGGCATGACCGACGCGATCAGCATCGGAAACTCGCGATCCGATTTGTCGTTGAAGTTAAATCGTACCGAGCGTTCGCCGGTCTTCTCGATTTTGTCGATCCGACTCATCCGATTGTTGAATGGAGGGCGGCCCTTTTCGGTGAGAATCTGGTAGGTGAAAATAATATCGTCTACCGTCACCGGCTGTCCGTCGGACCATTTCGCCTTGGGATCAAGGGTAAATTCCACCCATGACCGCGCGGGATCAATAGCGACTTTTTCGGCGAGCAGTGGGTAGAGCGTGAAAGGCTCGTCACGCGAACGCTGCATGAGGGTCTCATAGACCAGACTGCCGAAGTCGCCATCGGTGAATAGTCCACGCGCGGTCGTGCGCATGCTTTTCAGCACAAAGGGATTGAGGCTGTCGAAAGTGCCGACAACGCCCATGGTGAGCTTACCGCCCTTGGGTGCATCGGGATTGGCATAGGGAAAATTCTTGAAATCGGCGGGAAGCGCCACGTCCCCATGCATGGAAAGGGCATAATCGGGCGTCGTTGCTGTTTCGGTCCCTGCCGCGCGCACGGCGATTCCCGTCGTCGTGACAGCGAAAGCCGCCAGAAGCCCTAATTTGAGCCCCTCAGAAATTGTCGGCAGGAATTTTCTGCGCAAAAGAGCGATCAATCCGTTCAACTTCATTCGTCCATTGTAAGTAAGCGTGATGCGCTTGTTTTTAAGGAAATACGAAATAGCATTGATTCGTTGGGCGAAATTACCATGATCCTGCAATATATGGGCATTTTGGGCGTGTTCCCAACGTGACAGTACAAATGAAAATGGTGATTTTGCGAGATTCGGAGCCTTCCGAATGGAAACTGGTCTGGATTCGTGTTCGTAGTCGTTGTAACACCGCCCCGGAATAGGATGGAGAGTCCTTAAGGTCACGCTGTTGCCGCATTTTCAAACCAGTGACGGTCTATCGCTGACTAAGCCAGAATACGGGAACTAAAGATCAGAGCGTTGAAAGGAACCTGTTGATCATGTCCAGCACGAAGACAATCGCTGCCACATCGGCCATCGCTGGCGCGTTCGCCTTGCTTGCCTCCGCAACGATGCCAGCATCGGCCCAGCAGCCGCCGCAGGGTTGGTTCAAGGTCTGCTCGAAGCAGGAAGACAACGACATCTGCAACACGCAGAACATTGTCACTGCCGATTCCGGCCAGTTGCTGACGGCTGTTAACCTCATCGAGATCAAGGGCAAGATCAATCGCAAGATCTTCCAGGTCACCGTGCCGATCGGCCGCCTGATTCCGGCTGGCGTTGGCATGCAGATCGACAACAACAAAGCGGTAAAGCTTGAATACGGCATCTGCTTCCCGGATCGCTGCATTGCGGAAGCACCGCTGAACGACGATCTGGTCAAGGCTCTTCAGAAGGGCAGCAAGCTGACGCTGACCTCTGTCAACTATCAGAACAAGCCGAACCCGATCCCGGTCGCTCTCACTGGTTTCTCGCAGGCTCTTACGGGTCCTGCACTGAAGCAGTCGGAACTGGAAGACCGCCAGAAGGAACTTCAGGACGCCGTCCAGAAGAAGCAAAAAGATTTCGAAGCCAAGATGAAGGCTGAGCAGGACAAGGCCAAGGGCGCTGCCAACTAATCGGCAGAACCAAGGCAATGACAAAAGGGCGCTTTTAGCGCCCTTTTTCTTTGAACTGTCGCTTTAGGAAACGACGCGAATTCAGTTGGAATGCTGCGATTTCACGCGGTAGGTGCCATTGTCGAGCCGGTCGAAAATCTCATCGATCTGCGGATGACGCAAAGGTTCGCCGCTGACATCGGGCAGTAAATTCTGCTCGGAGACATAGGCTACATATTCGGATTCCGCATTTTCGGCGAAGAGATGATAGAAGGGCTGATCGCGCTGAGGACGCGCGTCCTCAGGTATCGACTCATACCATTCTTCCGTATTCGCAAATTCAGGATCCACGTCGAAGATAACGCCCCTGAACGGGAACAGCCGGTGTTTTACAACCTGGCCGATTTGGAACTTCGCGTGTTTTATCTGTGTCATACCCATGAGACGTTATGTAGTTCACTGCCCGCCAAATTAAAGCGGGCGTGCAATATGAAGTTTTTGAAAGGAAGCTGTTATTTGCGTGCCGTGTCGCTTTGACGGTCTGCCAGCTTGGGGAGTTTTGGGAGAAAGTGGGTGAAACCACTGCCCGGACGCAGGCCTTCCCGCATGAAGAATGAACGCAATGGCGCGAAGGAACGCAGCATTTCCAGCCCGACACCACGCGCAATCTGTGCAGGCAGCATGGGCGAAAGAAGCGAGCGGTTGAGCGCGTCAACTGATCCGGTACGAGCAAGAATGTCTGGCCGGCGTGCCCGGTCATAAGCGCGGATCACACGATCCGAGCCCGGATCGACAGGATCGCTCTCGATGGCTTTGACCAATGTTTCCACGTCGCGCGTGCCAAGATTGAGGCCTTGCGCGCCAATGGGCGGGAAAACATGCGCCGCTTCGCCGATCAGGATGGTCCGTTTCGCCGCAAATGCGCTCGGCACCAGACCGGACAACGGCCAGGCTTGCGGACGGACATCAATCTCGATCTGCCCGAGCATCGATTGCATCATTTCCTCGACCTGTGCGGCAAGAGCCTGATCATCCAGCGCGAGCAGGGCTTCGGCGCGTTCCGGGTTAACCACCCAGACAAGGCTCGAACGCTTGCCTTTCAGAGGAACCTGCGTGAACGGGCCATGCTCGGTGTGAAACTCTGTAGAGATGTTTTCGTGGCCGATAGTATGGGCAAAGGACAAGACAACGGCGGTCTGCGGGTAGTTCCAGCGTCGTGCGCGAATGCCTGCGGCTTCGCGTGCGCCGGAATTGCGCCCATCAGCAGCGACCAGTAGCCGGGCATGGAGCGTATCACCGCCCGTCAGTGTAACCGTTACATGATCGCCATTGGGGCGATATTCGATAGCAGATACCGTATTGCGCTCGATATTGGCGCTTTCGGCGACGGCTTCGGCGAGTTTCGCATTCAGCACAGCGTTTGGAATATTATAGCCGAATGCATCTTCGCCGATTTCACCGGCACGGAATGTGACTGTGGGGCTGCGGACAAGGCGCTGGGTCGCGTCGACAATGCGCATGGAAGCAAGGGGTGCCGCTTCAGGCTCAATGGACGACCAGACGCCAATCTGCTCGAGAAAACGGATGGCGGGCATCATCAGCGCCGTCGTGCGGCGGTCGCCTTTATCTGTTTCGGGGCCGAGAAGAACGGTGCGATAGCCTTTCGCGCCAAGCGCCAGCGCTGCCATCATGCCGGCAGGGCCGCCGCCGCTGATCACGATGTCAGTCATCGGCTTGTTCGCAACCAGATCGTTCATTTCGCTTCATCCTTCGTCGGGACGTATCGGCCAGAAGTGGAGATATGGAGATGATTCTTCCGGGCCGTTCTTAAGCAGCACTTAGACCGAAATGCAGGCAAAGGCCATTCTTCCGTGGAATTAAGGCTGATTTGCCTCACGCCTTACTTGCTCTTTGGAGCTTATTCGGGGAAAGCTTCCAGCAAGAACACGGCTTTTCTGGGATAGATCGCCTTACGATCCAACAGAACGGTTGGGGCGTCAGTTTGTTTGGTGTACATGCCCCGATGAGCCCAAGGTGAGCCCAGAGTAAGATTGAAATAAAATCGCTGTATCTTCTGCGGAAATTGCGCGGCGACAAAACGGAATGGCGGACAGCGTGAAAACCAAACTGACCGGAAAACTCAAAGCCAAGAAAGTCACCGCGCCTCAAGCCAAGGCGTTCTCGGTCCATCTGTTGACGGCATCCGGGTCTTTTCTGGCGTTTCTGTCGATCGTCGCGGCAAGCGACGGGCGATATACCGCGATGTGGTGGTGGCTTGGCCTCGCGCTGTTCGTGGATGGTATCGATGGTCCCATCGCGCGCAAGCTCGAAGTCAAATATGTTCTGCCCAACTGGTCGGGTGAACTGCTCGACAATATCATCGATTACGTCACCTACGTTCTGATACCGGCCTTTGCGCTTTATCAAAGCGGCTTCATGGGGACGAACCTCTCCTTCATATCCGGTGCGATCATCGTCGTATCGAGCGCGATCTACTATGCCGATACCGGCATGAAGACGAAGGAGAACTTCTTCAAGGGCTTCCCGGTGGTCTGGAATATGGTGGTTTTCACTTTGTTCATCGTCAGGCCGGGAGAATGGGTGGCATTCGGCACTGTGGTTGCTTCGGCGATCCTGTCGTTCCTGCCGATCAACTTCCTGCATCCGGTGCGCGTTGTGCGGTTGCGCGCAATCAATCTCACGATGTTTCTGCTCTGGTGCGCCTTTGGTGCTATCGCGCTCTATTACACGCTGGATGCGCCGCTTTGGGTTCGCGTGGGCATTTCCGTCACCGGGCTCTATATCTATTTCATAGGCGCAATCATGCAGTTCTTCCCCGGTCTCGGGCGCACCGCCGCCGTTATTGAGGCCGAGAAAGCTGCAGCTGCAAAAAAGAGCGGAGACGTATGATGATCAATGCCATTCGCGTTCATCAGACCGGCGGGCCTGAAGTTCTGAACTATGAACAGATTGAAATTGGAGAGCCAGGGCCGGGTGAAGCGAAGGTTCGTCACGAGGCTGTCGGGCTTAATTTCATCGACGTTTATTTCCGCACGGGTCTCTACAAGGCGGCACAAATGCCGTTTACGCCCGGCAATGAAGGCGCAGGCACGGTTATTGCCATTGGCGCAGGCGTTGAAAATGTGAAAATCGGCGATCGCGTTGCCTATGTGGCAACACCGGGCTCCTATGCGGACGAGCGCATCCTGCCTGCCGACCGTCTGGTGATTGTGCCGGACAGCATCGATCTCAAGACTGCCGCCTCCATGATGCTGAAGGGCATGACCGCGCAATATCTGCTGCGTCGCACCTTTCGCGTTGAAGCCGGTCAGACAATCCTTTTCCATGCGGCAGCTGGCGGTGTCGGCTTGATCGCAGGGCAGTGGGCCAAGCATCTTGGCGCAACGGTTATCGGTACCGCCGGATCGCCAGAAAAAATCGCGCTTGCGAAAAAGCATGGCTATGACCATGTCATCAATTATCGCACGGAAAACTTTGCCGAAAAGGTGCGCGAATTGACCAATGGCGAAGGCGTCGATGTCGTCTACGACTCCGTCGGTCGCGACACCTATATGGGTTCGCTGGATGTCCTCAAGCCGCTTGGCATATTCGCCTGTTTCGGTCAGTCGTCGGGCGTTATTCCGCCTTTCGACCTCGGTTTGCTGGCGCAGAAGGGTTCGCTTTTTGCAACTCGCCCGACGCTGTTCAACTATGTTGCCAAGCGTCCAGATCTTGAAAAGACCGCAGCCGAACTTTTTGATGTTGTGGGCAGCGGTGCGGTGAAGATCGAAATCAACCAGACTTATGCGCTGAAGGATGCCCGCAAGGCGCATGAGGAACTGGAAGCGCGCAAGACCACAGGAACCAGCATTTTACTCCCGTAATGACCTCTGATTGACCTTGTTTTTGCAATGGGACTGAACGGCTAACTATCGCCGGTGTGCATATGTTAGGCAGAGCCTGCTTTTGCTCTTTTCAAGTGCAAAATTGCTGGATAAGGTCGATCAAAAATACATTTGGGGAATAATGTCAGCCAATTTATCCGACCGGCCTCTTCTGGATGTCCGCCGGCTCACGAAAGTATTTGGGCAGCTCAGAGCTTGCGATGGGGTTGATCTCACCATTGCCAAGGGTGAAATTCACGCGCTGCTGGGTGAAAACGGCGCCGGAAAATCCACTTTCGTCAAGATGCTGTTCGGTGCTTTGCAGCCGCTTGAAGGCGAAATCGTCTGGAAAGGCCAGAGCGTTGTCATTGGTGAACCTGCCGCCGCAAGAAAACTCGGCATCGGCATGGTTTTTCAACATTTTTCGCTGTTCGACTCGCTGACTGCCGCAGAAAATATCGCCCTGTCGCTGGATCATTCGCTGTCCTTGTCGGATGTGGCGAAGCGAGCGGGTGAAGTCGGCAAGACTTATGGCTTGCCGGTTGATCCGCAGGCCCATGTCGGCGACCTTTCGGTCGGTGAGCGCCAGCGCATCGAAATCGTACGCTGTCTGCTGCAGGAACCTGACCTGATCATTCTGGATGAGCCGACCTCGGTTCTGACGCCGCAGGAAGCCGACCGCCTGTTTGAAACGCTGGAGCGGCTGAAGGCTGAAGGCAAATCTATCCTCTATATCAGCCACCGTCTGGAAGAGGTAAAGCGCCTCTGCGACCGCGCGACGGTGTTGCGCCACGGCAAGGTGGTGGGGCATTGCGATCCGCGCAAGGAAACGGCGGCATCGCTCGCCCGCATGATGGTTGGTAATGACATCAAAGTCGTGGCCCGCACCCCGATGGATGCTCCGGCAACACGGACCGAAGCGCTGTTTGATATCAAGTCACTGTCTCAGCCGCCACGCGGACCATTCTCCACGGCGCTGAAGAATATCTCGCTTTCGGTGGCGGCAGGCGAAGTTGTCGGCATTGCAGGCGTTGCGGGCAACGGGCAGGGCGAGTTCTTCGAGGCGATTTCCGGTGAAGTGCTGCAATCTGCGGCCTCGACCGTGCGCATTCGCGGCAAGGATGCGGGCAGGCTTGGCATCAGCGACCGGCGCATGATGGGTGCGGCTTTCGTGCCGGAAGAGCGGCTCGGCCATGGTGCTGTGCCATCGCTGCCGCTGACCGATAATCTGTTTTTGTCACGCTATAAGACCGACGCGAAAGCCTTCTTGCGTGGCGGTGCACTGAAATTGATTGCCGAAAGCGCGCTGCATTCCGCCGCCCGGCGTATCATCGAGCGCATGGATGTACGCAAAAGCGCGGAAAATCCGCCAGCTTCTGCATTGTCCGGCGGCAATTTGCAGAAATTCATCATCGGTCGCGAACTCGACCGGTCTCCATCGGTCATGGTCGTCAACCAGCCGACATGGGGTGTCGATGCGGGCGCGGCAGCCCATATCCGGCAAGCCCTTGTGGATATGGCGCGTTCCGGTTCCGCCGTTCTCGTCATCAGCCAGGATCTCGATGAACTCTTTGAAATCAGCGATCGGATTGCTGTCATGAATCACGGTCAGCTTTCGGAGCCTATGCCTGTTGCTGAACTGACCCTTGAAAAGATAGGCCTGCTGATGGGCGGCATTTCCGGTGAAGCAGAAGCGGGTGCAGCCTGATGCGGATCGAACTCGTCAAACGGCCGCAGCCGTCGAAGCTTTTCAGCGCCTTGTCGCCCTTGCTGGCTTTGGCGCTTACCTTCATTTTCGGGGGACTCGCCTTTGCCTTGATGGGCAAAGACCCTTTCAACGCGCTGTACGTGTTCTTCGTCGAGCCTTTGTTCGATATCTGGTCTTGGCATGAATTGCTGGTCAAGGCCGCGCCGCTGATCCTGATCTCGGTGGGCCTGTGCGTCTGCTTTCTGTCGAACAACTGGAATATCGGTGCCGAAGGGCAATTCATCATGGGTGCCGTCGCAGGCTCCATCTTGCCGGTGTTGTTTCCCGACTTTCAGTCGTGGATTGTTCTACCGCTGATGATGCTGATGGGCATGGCGGGCGGTGCGGCCTATGCGTCGGTTCCGGCCTTCCTCAAGGTGCGGTTCAACACGAACGAAATTCTCACGAGCCTGATGCTGGTCTATGTCGCACAGCTCTTTCTCGACTGGCTGGTGCGCGGACCGTGGCGCAACCCGGAAGGCTACAACTTCCCGGAAACGCGCCAGTTTAATGAAAGCGCTATTCTGCCGGAAATCTGGAGTGAATCAGGCCGCGCTCATTGGGGCTTCATTCTGGCGCTGATTGCCGCCGTGCTGGTCTGGTTTATGCTCAAACACACGCTAAAGGGCTTCGAGGTCAAGGTTATTGGCCAGAGCCCACGAGCCGGGCGCTTTGCAGGTTTCGGCTCGGGCAAGCTGGTTTTCTTTGTCTTTGCTGTTTCGGGCGCGCTGGCCGGGCTTGCCGGTATTGCGGAAACATCCGGTGCTATCGGGCAGCTTCGTCCGGTGATTTCGCCGGGCTACGGTTTCACCGCGATCATTGTCGCGTTTCTGGGGCGTCTCAATCCGCTTGGCGCTATCGCGGCGGGGCTTGTGTTGGCGCTGTCCTATCTCGGCGGCGAGGCGGCGCAGGTAGCCATTGGCATTTCAGAAAAATCGGCGCGCGTGTTCCAGGGAATGATCCTGTTCTTCGTGCTCGCCTGTGATACGCTCATTCTCTACCGCATTCGTTTTGTCAGCGCGCGCAAAGCGGGAAAGGCCTGATCCGATGGAACTGACCCAGGCCATTCTCCTCACAATTGCCACCGCTGCAACGCCGCTGCTGATCGCAGCGATTGGCGAACTGGTGGTGGAACGTTCCGGCGTACTCAATCTCGGCGTTGAAGGCATGATGCTGATGGGCGCTGTTTCCGGTTTTGCCGCAGCGCAGCTCACCGGTTCGGCTTGGCTCGGCCTTTTGGCGGGCATTGCCGTTGGCACCTTGTTTTCAGCCATTTTCGGTTTCCTGACGCTCACACTCGTCACCAATCAGGTGGCGACTGGACTTGCACTGACCATTCTGGGCATCGGCGCTTCGGCCATGCTGGGTGAAAGCTTTGTCGGCATTCCCGGCGTGCGGCTTGACGCGATCTATATTCCGTATCTCACGGATATTCCTCTGGTCGGACGGTTCCTGTTCGGGCAGGATCCTATCTTCTATTTCTCGCTGCTGCTGGTCGCTGGCGTGACGTGGTTCCTTTTTCGCACGCGTGCGGGTCTCACCTTGCGCGCCATTGGCGACAGCCACGGCTCCGCCCATGCGCTTGGCGTGCATGTGGTGCGCACACGCTATCTGGCGGTGCTGTTCGGCGGGGCCTGCGCGGGTCTTGCAGGCGCGCAACTCTCGCTCGTCTATGTGCCGCAATGGGTGGAAAATATGACGGCCGGTCGCGGATGGATCGCACTCGCGCTGGTGGTTTTCGCCTCGTGGCGGCCATGGCGGGTGCTGATCGGGGCTTATCTTTTCGGTGCGGTCACCATTGGGCAGTTGCACGCGCAGGCACTTGGTTTTGGCATGCCATCGCAGTTGTTGTCGGCATTGCCTTATATCGCGACCATCGTGGTGCTGGTGATCATCTCGCGCAACAAACGCCTGACGATGATGAATACGCCCGCATCGCTCGGCAAGCCGTTCGTACCGGACAGGTAGGGGTTAAACGAACGCTGCTCCCAACAGCTTTTGTTTTGAATATTGGGTGTCAACAAGGAGTGCAGGGAACATGAAAAAGACGCTTATGGCCTTCGCTACAGCTGCGAGCTTTATGCTCGGCGGCGCGGCGCATGCGGAAGAAAAACTCAAGATCGGCTTCATCTATATCGGACCTCCGGGCGATTTCGGCTGGACCTATCAGCACGATCAGGCGCGCAAGGAACTGGTCGAGGCTCTCGGCGACAAGGTCGAAACGACCTATCTCGAAAACGTGCCGGAAGGTGCTGACGCCGAGCGCTCCATCGAACGTCTGGCACGCGCTGGCAACACGCTGATCTTCACAACGTCGTTCGGTTACATGGACCCGACGATCAAGGTCGCCAAGAAGTTCCCCAAGGTGAAGTTCGAGCACGCCACCGGTTATAAGACCGCCGACAATGTCTCGGTCTATAATGCGCGTTTCTATGAAGGCCGGTATGTTCAGGGACAGATCGCCGCAAAGCTCTCCACCAAGGGCGTAGCAGGCTATATTGCCTCCGTGCCGGTGCCGGAAGTGGTGCAGGGCATCAACGCTTTCATGCTGGGTGCACAGTCGATCAATCCGGATTTTAAGGTCAAGGTCATCTGGGCCAATTCGTGGTTCGATCCGGGCAAGGAAGCTGATGCCGCCAAGGCGCTGATCGATCAGGGCGTCGATATTCTGACCCAGCACACCGATTCCACTGCCGCCATTCAGGTTGCAGCCGAACGCGGTATCAAGGCCTTCGGTCAGGCTTCGGACATGATCAAGTTTGCGCCGAAGACGCAGCTGAGCGCAACCATTGACGAATGGGGTCCATATTACATCGACCGCGCCAAGGCCGTTCTCGACGGCACCTGGAAGAGCCAGGACATCTGGTGGGGCATGAATGAAGGCCTCGTCAAGATGGCTCCGTTCACCAACATGCCGGATGACGTAAAGAAAATGGCCGAAGAAACCGTGGCCAAGATCAAGTCCGGCGAGTTGAAGCCGTTCACCGGTCCGATCAAGAAGCAGGACGGTTCGGAATGGCTCAAGGCTGGCGAACATGCTGACGACAAGACATTGCTTGGCATGAACTTCTACGTCGCGGGCATAGACGACAAGCTGCCACAGTAAGCCCTTATACAGGCTAAAAAAGAAGGGCGCTTTCGGCGCCCTTTTTCTTTTGGATCAAGATGACTGTGCTGCTTTCTTAGAGCGCATCCCGAAAAGTGTGAAACGGTTTTCGGACAAGATGCGCGTTAAAATAATGGATTAGAGCGCCGATCTGATCCAATCAGATTGAGACGCGCTCTAAAGCGACAGTTTAAGGCCTTCGTGGCTGTCGGTGAAACCGAGCGACTGGTAAAAGCGCAGCGCATCGGAACGGGATTTATCGGTCGTAAGCTGCACCAGTCCGCAGCCCCGTTCGCGGCATTTTTCAAGGGCCCATTCGATCATCTGACGACCGATACCACCGCCACGAATATCGCTTGCGATACGCACGCTTTCAATTTGGCCGCGCCATTGACCCATGCGAGAAAGGCCCGGAATGAAGCTCAGTTGCATGCAGCCGATAATCCGCCCGTCATGCTCGACGACCACCAGAAACTGGTTCGGGTCGGCATCGATGGCTGCAAAGGCGTTCCTGTATTCGTCGCGCAATGGCAGGCTGGCGTCTTCGCGCTTTGCGCCAAGCGCATCATCGGCAAGCATGGCGACGATCGCCACCACATCTGCCGATGTCGCTTTTCTGATGGCAATGGCTGCCGATGCAGCCATTAGACCGCGATGCCGTGCAGATCGTATGCGTCGCTCGCTTCGACCTTCACGGTAACAATGTCGCCAACGCGCAGCGGACGACGCGACTGGATATGCACGCTGCCGTCGATTTCCGGCGCGTCGTAGCGGGTGCGGCCCTTGGCAACTGTGCCGTTCGCTTCGTCGATAATGACGGGCAGGCGCTTGCCAACCTTCTTCTTGAGAAGATTGGTGGAAATCTGCTGCTGCTTGGCCATGAAACGATGCCAGCGCGATTCCTTGATTTCTTCCGGCACCTGTTCGAGGCCGAGATCATTGGCTTTTGCGCCCTTGACCGGCTCATATTTGAAACAGCCAGCGCGTTCAATCTTGGCTTCGTCAAGCCAGTCAAGCAGCAGCTGAAAATCTTCTTCGGTTTCACCGGGATAGCCGACGATGAAAGTCGAGCGGACGGCTAGATCAGGACAGGTTTCGCGCCATGCCTGAATGCGGCGCGAGGTCTTTTCCTGATGCGCCGGGCGGCGCATGTTTTTCAGAACGGCAGGCGAAGCATGCTGGAACGGAATATCGAGGTAAGGTAGGATTTTGCCTTCCGCCATCAGCGGAATGACTTCATCGACATGCGGGTAAGGGTAGACATAGTGCATCCGCACCCAGACGCCCATGTCACCCAGTTCGCGCGACAGATCGAGGAATTTTGTGCGAACCGTGCGGTCCTGCCACATGGCTTCCTGATACTTGATGTCGAGGCCGTAGGCGCTCGTATCCTGCGAAATGACGAGGATTTCCTTGACGCCGGCAGTCACCAGCTTTTCGGCCTCTCGCAGCACCTGATCAATCGGGCGCGAGACGAGATCGCCGCGCAGCGCCGGAATGATGCAGAACGAGCAGCGGTTGGAACAGCCTTCAGAAATTTTCAGATAGGCGTAATGGCGTGGCGTGAGCTTCACACCCTGCGGCGGCACCAGATCAACGAAGGGATCATGTGCTGGCGGGGCGGCTTCGTGCACGGCGCTCATCACGCTTTCATAGGCTTGCGGGCCGGTGATGGCGAGCACGTTGGGGTGACGTTCGCGAATGACATCCGGTTCCGCGCCGAGGCAACCGGTAACGATCACCTTGCCGTTTTCGTTGAGTGCGAGGCCGATGGCGTCAAGCGACTCGTCGCGTGCGGAATCGAGAAAGCCGCATGTATTGACGATTACCAGATCGGCGCCGTCATGCTTGCGGGAGATTTCATAGCCTTCCGAGCGGAGGCTGGTGATGATGCGTTCGGAATCGACCAGCGCCTTCGGGCAGCCAAGTGAAACGAAACTGACGCGCGGTGCGCTCATTGGGGGAACCTTGCAAATTTCGGAAATTGCGGGCGCAATACCACGACAAAGGGGCCAAGGTAAAGCTTGGATGCCATGAGTGGTTGCCGCAGCGCGGGAATAAAAAAGCCGGGACTGGAGGTCCCGGCTTCGGAGCACCTGGAAAAACAGGCTTATTCGGCTGCGTCCGCAGGAGCGGCGTTCAGCTGGCCGTAGCGCTCTTCACCGATTTTCGCCAGCAGGTCGAGCTGGGTTTCGAGGAAGTCGATATGGCCTTCTTCGTCTGCCAGAAGCTCGTCAAAAAGCTGCTTGGAAACGTAGTCGCCGAGCTGATCGCAGATTTCACGCGACTTCTTGTAGGAAGCGCGGGCATCATATTCACCGGCAAGATCGGCTTCCAGAACTTCCTTGACGTTCTGGCCGATGCGCAGTGGTGCGAGAGTCTGCAGGTTTGGGTGACCTTCGAGGAAGATGATGCGGTCGATGATCTTGTCAGCGTGATGCATCTCTTCGATGGATTCTTCACGCTCTTTCTTGGCAAGACGCGTGAAACCCCAGTCGTTCAGCAGGCGGTAATGCAGCCAATACTGGTTGACGGCACCGAGCTCAAGAAACAGAGCCTCGTTAAGCCGCTCGATGACCTTTGGTTCGCCTTTCATTCCATGAACTCCCGAATTTGTCGCGTAGAGAACGTACACGATCCATGAACTGGATGACGTTTTCGTCCAATTGGTTGTGACGAAGATGATACTCTTCAGTCACCCTTATGATCGTTTCTACGACGTTTGGGAAGCAGCCGCAGCAGCGGCCGCGCTTGGACATGGCATTATAGACGGTGCCGGGAACGATAAGCTGCCAGCAGTCCTGATCGAGAAGTTCGATCACAACTGCTTCGATATCTTTATCTGTAATGACGTTACAGCTGCAAACTAGCATGAGACGAATGCTCCCATGCCATTCTGGCAGTAAAAACCTGGCGCGGAATGCGAAAAATGGAGGAAGTTTACCTGATTGCCCGGTACTTCTACTTCAAGACGGCTGCTGGAAACGTGCAGCGTTATTTTGCTGGTGGCGCGAGGCCAAGATGAACCGGACAATGGTTCCTCCAATTGCAAGGGTTAAAGGCCCGAACATTAAAGGTCTATTTAGGTGGTCTATTAAACTCACCAAACTAGGTCAGGTTATGGCTGGGGAGCAGGGTATCTGTCAAATTCTATGTTTTTGAAATGTTCTAAAAAACAATAACTTAGAATCATTCTAAATATGAGTTAACTACCCATGTTTACACATGAATTGGGTGTTTAAATGCTTCGTCGGCAACGATGCGAAAGCGCCACCGACACAAGCTGTGCCATTTCGCCGCACCTTGTGGAAAAGGTGGGCGAGACAGTGACTTATGCGCCTTCGACGGCGCTGAAGCCTTCAAACTGCGGTGGTCCGAGATAAAGCGGCTTATTGGTTCCGGCATTGCGGTGCGCATCGCGGAACTGTTCGGACTTGGTCCAGAAGGTGAAATCGTCACGGCTGCGCCAGACCGTATGGGAAGCATATAGCGTATAACCTTCCTCTTCATTGGTCGCGCCGCGCAGCAGGTGGAACGTTTCGAAGCCCGGAAGCTCGGAAAGCGTGGAATCGCGGTTTTTCCAGGCAGCTTCGAAATCGGCCTCGCTGCCGATGCGTACCTTGAAGCGATTCATGGCTATGAACATGGCTCATCCTTTTCCATTGGGTTTGGACTGGCTTTTGATCGACTATAGCGGGTTTTCTGGTCGGCATGGCCAGAAACCTGAACTCGTATTTCCGGCGCGTGCGGTGGTAGGGCCGCACGCGCCGCGTCACATCTCGGGATCAGAAGGCCGCAGCCGCGGTCAGAGGTTGGCCAGCCTTCAAAGATGCGACGGTTAGATCATGTCCGGGGCACTTGCCTCGGATCAGAACTGGAACTGTGTCGCCACGAGGAACGTACGTCCCTGACCGGAGCCCGACGTGCTCAGGAATGGCGTGTAGCTCTTGTCGAACAGGTTGTTCACCTTCAGCGTCAGGTCCACGTTGTCGGTGAACTTGTAGTTGGCGAACACATCCACGAGGCCATAGCTGTCGGACTGGATTACGCCGGTGTAATCGACCGTATCGCCACCAGAAACATAGGAGTAGCGACCGCCAACCGTCAGCTTGCGTTCGAGGAAACGTGCACCGCCGCTAACCGAGAAGACATCATCCGGCATGTACTGACCTGCGCCGAGACCTGGGGTCTGCGCCGGAAGATCCGACTTCGAGTGGGTATATGTAATGCCGCCGAAGGCCATGCCTGCGTCATACATCGCTTCGAGTTCGAAGCCGCGCACCTGCGAAGTGCCGTCGACATTGACGAACTGGTACTTGCGATAGGTCGGGTTGAACGTGGACGTGATGTAGTCCTCGACATCCATGTCGTAATAATCGGCCTTCAGGCGCAGCGAGTCTCCGGCAAGAAACAGATCGTCTTTCTTGAGGTTGACGCCGATTTCCCAGCCCTTCTGGGTTTCAGGCGATAGGGTCGGATTCGGCAGGAAGCTGACGCTTGTCGAGCCGGGATGGTTGCCGCCCAGCATGGTTTCCTGAAGCGTTGGCGAACGCATGCTCTGGGAATAGGTCACGTATGGCTGCAACCAGTCGGTCGCGTTGATCGCCAGCGTGATTTTTGGATCGAGACGCTGCTTGGAAATATCGACGTCATAGACGCCGTTTTCGCCAAAGCCAGCCAGCCCAGTGTCGGCGCTGCCCGAGGTTTTGAAGAAGTCGTAGCGCAGGCCGGCGATCAGGTCGACAATGCCGTAGCTGAAGGTGGTCTCGGAGAAGACTGCGCCGTTGCTGCTGCGTCCGTCGACTGGATTGACGCCGGAATTGTCGCCCGAAATATTGTCGCGGAAATATTCCACGCCGTAGTTCCACTTGACGCCGACTTCGCCGACATTGAAGCGCGATGTGTTCGAAATGTCGAAACCATAGCCCTTGTCGGTGATGCCACGGCCTGTCGCGCTGCCCGGAAGGCCGGTGGACAGGCTGTTGTAATAGGTCATGTCGAGGCGGTTGTAGTAAGCGTTGACATGCAGGTCGATCAGGTCGTTATCGGACGGGTTGTAGCTGTAATTCGCCGTGAACGTCTTGTTCTTGACGTTCTGGTCGTAGGAATTGGCGCCAAAGTCGTTGTTGTAGAAAACACCGCCAAGCGACAGCTTGTGATCTTCGCCGAAACCAAATTCGGTCTTGACGAGACCGGAGGTCAGTTCTTGTCCGGTATCTGACTGCTCGACGCCATCGCCATCCTTGTAGTTCTTGGAATCGCGACGGCTGATGGCAGCGGCAACGCCCATCGAATTGACGCGCGCACCGGCGGCCAGCATTTCAGAGAAGCCTACGCCGTTGCTGCCCCAGGAGGCGCGTCCGAGGACACCATATTGCTGGCCCTGACGGACGATATCGTCCACGCCGAGCGTGCGGAAATTGACGCTGCCTGCAAGTGCGCCGCCACCCGTGCCGGTCACTGCGCCGCGTGAAATGTCGATATCGGCGAGAAGGTTCGGATCGACATAGGTGAAGCCCTGTGCCTCGTGGCCGGTGAAGCGGAAGTTCTGACGAACGCCGTCAACCATCATGTTAACGCGTCCGGAACCTTCAAAGCCGCGAATATTGACGGCAACACCCGGCTGAGAGCCGTTTACGCGGGTGAAAACGCCCGGCTTGTCGCGCAGCACATCGTCCAGCTTCACATCGCCATTACGGCGCAGCTCTTCACTGGAAACGGTGCTGACTGCGGCGGGCGTATTGTAGGTCGCATCGCCCTTTGCACCATCGCCTTTGATGGTGATCGTCTTCAGCTTGACGTCGCTTTCGCTCTCGGCTGCTTTCTGTTCCTGCGCGAGTGACTGCGATGCCATCGCGACAAGAATGACGGCGAGCCCGCTGCTCGCCAGGAATGAACGCTTGTGTACCCCACCAGTCGCCCGCATTGCTGTATTTCCTCTGCGCAAGTGTGCTCCCGCCGACCTGAGAATCGGCAGGAAAGCCTAAGAATTCAATTGTTTAGAATGCTTCCAATATGGAAGCTGCTCTGCTGGCTGGCGAAGACGAATTCTTCGTGGCTTGCGCTGGAAGGGCGAGATTTAAACTTGACTCGATTAATCCAGTAATGCAGTGATTAGTAAACATGACTAACGATGTCAACAAATCAATTTCGTCACTAACAGACGGATATCGTTTTGTGAAAAACGTGGCTTCCCAGCGAAGCTTTTAAGTCAAAGGCAGGCAGGAAAATGAACAGGCGTATTCATATAGACATGCAAGTGCGTTTGCCCCGCGGGCACGCCGCCGACCGTTCTGCCAACCGCATGATCGACGGTCCGGCGATCGATAGCACCGGTGAACGCGCCGCGCCGACGATTCGCGCGACCCTCAAGGAAGCGCAGATCAAGACTTATGGTAGCCGCGAACTTTTCGACGGCTCCCGCGAGGTAGGGATAGAGCACGGCGGATCGCTCTATCGCCTCAAGATTACCCGCCAAGGCAAGCTCATTTTGAACAAGTAGGCACGACTCTCATGACGCAACATTCCAAGCCCTCCCCAGAGCAGATTCTCCAGGCACGGGCGGACAACCCGAAGGCGCGCGAACGCGATTTCGCACAAAGCCTCGGTATTTCTGAAGCCGATTTCGTCGCTGCCCATTGCGGTCTCGACGATGATGCCGCCATCTCGGCCCGCCGCATTCGCGCAGACGTCGAGACATTGCTCAAGCGCGCTTCGAGCCTCGGCGAAGTTATGGCGCTGACGCGCAATGAAAGCGTCGTGCACGAAAAGATCGGACCATTTGAAAAGGCCGTTTGGGGCCCGCATGCGTCAATCGTGCTTGGAAAGCAGATCGACCTGCGTATTTTCCCTAAGCATTGGGTGCACGGTTTTGCCGTTCGTAAGAAAGACGGCGAAGAAGTGCGTCGCAGCCTTCAGTTCTTCGATGCGTCCGGTGAAGCGGTGCACAAAATCCATCTGCGTCCGGCATCCGATGTTGATGCTTATGAGGCGCTTGTCACCGAACTTCTGCTCGATGATCAGTCGGGCTCTATCGAAACGACTGCGATTGCGCCGAAAGGTGCAAAGGCCAATGTTGCGCTTGTCGATACCGATGCCTTCCGCGAACGCTGGAGCGCTTTGACTGATGTGCACCAGTTCATGGGGCTGTTGAAGGATTTTGGCGTGGATCGCCATCAGGCTGTGCATCTTGCCGGACAGGATTTCGCGTGGCGCGTTGATCTTTCATCCGTGGAAGCCATGATGAATCATGCTGTTCAGCAGCAGTTGCCGATCATGTGCTTTGTCGGCAATCGCGGTTGTATCCAGATCCACACCGGGCCGATCCATGAGATCAAGATGATGGGCCCGTGGCTCAATGTTCTCGATCCGACCTTCCACATGCATCTTCGTATCGATCATATCGCCGATGCGTGGGTCGTGCGTAAGCCGACCAAGGACGGTCACGTCACGTCGCTGGAAGCTTATGACGCCAATGGCGAACTGATTATTCAGTTCTTCGGCGAGCGTCATGAAGGCGAGGTCGAACTGGCCGACTGGCGCATGATTGCCGAAAATCTGCCGCGTCTTCCCCGGTCGACCGCTGCATAGGACGCGCATCATGTCTGTCATTTCAGCACGTTTTACGCGCGTTGCCGCTGTCGCCGCTATGGCTTGGTCAATCGGTACCGGCATTGCTGGTGCGGATACCGTCGAACGGTTTGCCGATACATCACGCATTGTCTCTGTCGGCGGACCGCTGACGGAGATCGTCTATGCGCTTGGCGCGGAAAAGATGCTTGTCGCGCGCGATCAGACCAGCACCTATCCGGCGGCTGCCGAAGCCCTGCCGGATGTCGGTTACATGCGCCAGCTTGCACCGGAGGGTGTTCTGTCGGTCAATCCGACGGGCATTCTGCTCATTCAGGGCAGCGGTCCGCAGGACACGCTGGAGGTTTTGAAGAAAGCCTCGGTGCCGATGGTTATCGTGCCGGAAAACTATACCGGCGAGAGCGTCATTGCGAAGATCGAAGCTGTCGGCAAGGCGCTCGGTCTTGAAGACAAAGCCAAGGCGTTGGCGGATAGCGTAGCGGGTGATCTTCAGGCTGCCGAAAAAGCTGCTGCTGCTCACGAGCAGCGCAAGCGTGTGCTGTTCGTCTTGAACGGTGCTGGTGGACGTCTGATGGCATCAGGAACTGGTACGGCGGCTGACGGCATGATCAAGCTTGCAGGTGGTGTGAACGTCATTACCGAATATCCGGGTTACAAGCAGCTGACCGACGAAGCCATCGGCAAGGCTGCACCGGATATGATCTTGATGATGAACACCGGCGGCGATGGTGTCGGCCCGGCTGACCTTCTGAAGAATCCAGCGATTGCCAGCACACCTGCCGGGCGCGCCAAAAATGTCGTCGCCATGGATGCGCTTTATCTGCTGGGCTTCGGCCCGCGCAGCGGGGCTGCCATTCGTGAACTGTCGGCGAAACTCTACGACACGCCAGCAGGACAATAATCGGATCAGGCATCCGACATGAGGAATAAGCAAATGACCAGCCAAGGTCGTGTGGCAGGCGGAGAGCCCTTCACCATGCGTCATCGAGCCGGAGACAGTCGGAAAAACACAGGTGCAAAAGAGAAGGCCGGGGATCGCACGCAGCGCGCGCGCATCGTGCTGGTCGTGCTCGGCGTCGCGCTGTGTCTTACAGCCCTGTTCAGCCTTACGGCTGGTGCTTCGGATGCTTCCATTCTGACGCTGCTGCGTGGATTTGTGAGCGGCGAGGGCGCGGAGACCTTTCAGCGTGATCATCTGATCATCATGGAAATCCGCCTGCCGCGTATCATCCTCGGCATGTTGATCGGTGCTGGACTTGCCGTGTCCGGTGCCGTCATGCAGGGGTTGTTCCGCAATCCGCTGGCTGATCCCGGTCTGGTGGGTGTAGCGTCGGGCGCCAGTCTCGGCGCTGTATCTATGATCGTGCTCGGCGGCAGCGTTCTGGCGCCGGTTATCGCGGTTCTGGGCATCTACGCATTGCCATTGGCGGCCTTCTTCGGCGGGCTTGCCACAACCTTGTTGCTATACCGGGTTGCAACGCGGCGCGGGCGCACATCGGTTGCCACCATGCTTTTGGCGGGCATTGCGCTTGGCGCATTGGCGGGTGCTGCAACCGGCGTTCTGGTCTACATGGCTGATGACCGCCAGTTGCGGGATCTCACTTTCTGGGGGCTTGGTTCACTTGCGGGCGCGACCTGGAGCAAGATTGTTGCTGCCGGGCCGATCATAGCGGTGGTGCTGATTGCAGCGCCAATGCTGGCGCGTGGTCTCAATGCTCTTGCACTGGGCGAAGCCGCTGCTGGACATCTCGGCATTCAGGTGCAGCGCATCAAGAATGTCGCCATCGTCACCGTTGCTGCGGCCACCGGCGCGACAGTTGCGGTAGCCGGTGGCATCGGGTTTATCGGAATCGTGGTGCCGCATATGCTGCGTCTCAGCATCGGCCCGGATCATCGCTATCTTCTGCCCGCGTCGGCGCTGCTGGGCGCTATCCTGCTTCTGCTTGCCGATGCGGTCAGCCGCACCATCGTTGCACCGGCGGAACTGCCCATCGGCATCATAACCGCCATGTGCGGTGCGCCGTTCTTCCTCTGGATATTGCTGCGTCAGCGCGGCCTTCTTGATCTGTGAGGTTGTCATGATTGAAACCAGGTCACTCAGCGTTCGCCTCTCGGGCAAGTCGATCATCGAGAATATCGATTTCACGGCGCGCGCCGGTGAGATAACGGCAATTGTCGGCCCGAATGGATCGGGTAAGACGACACTCTTGCGCGCACTGTCGGGCGATGCGCCGTTCACGGGTGAAGCACTGCTGGACGGTCGGCCCTTTGCGGATTTCAAGCCATGGGAAATGGCGGCCCGCCGTGCGGTGCTGCCGCAGGCCAGCGCCTTGTCCTTTCCCTTCACGGTGCGTGAGATCGTCGGCATCGGTTTGACCGGCGGTTACAGCGGCTTGTCGCGTGATCTTGAGACCGGCTTGCCCGATCTAGCCTTGCAGCGGGTAGATCTTGGCGGCTTTGGCGGTAGGCTCTATCAGGAGCTTTCCGGCGGCGAACAGCAACGGGTGCAGCTTGCCCGCGTGTTGTGTCAGGTCTGGATGCCGGTTGTTGACGGCTCCGCACGGTATCTTTTTCTGGATGAGCCGATTTCAAGCCTCGATATCCGGCACCAGATCGTCGTGATGGAAATTGCCAGGGATTTTGCCGCTGAAGGCGGTGGCGTGATCGCCATTCTGCATGATCTCAATCTCACGGCGATGTTTGCCGACCGGATCGCGGTCATATGTCAGGGCAAGCTTGATACAATCGGCACGCCGCAAGAAGCGCTGACCGACGAGCGGCTGGAGCGTGTTTATGAATGCGCGCTGCGGGTAGGGGTGCCGCCTGCGCAGGGTGTGCCGTTCGTGTTGCCACAATCGGCCTATCGCGCTGCCGCCGAATAAAGGCAGGCACATTAAAAAAGGTCCGGTTTTCACCGGACCTTTTGATTTGCGCTATCTTATGAGCTTAGCTCGCGACGCGCTGTTCTTCCATCTCTTCAAGACCGAGCAGGGCGCGCACATTCGGACGGGCCTTTACGAGGTCTGAGATGCTGTATTTCATCAACACGCCGAAGAAGGCGTTCAGCGCTTCACGCAGAGCTGAGTTCAGGGCGCAGCTATCGACCAGTGGGCACTCGGTCGCATCGTTCTCGAAGCATTCCGCCATGGCGAAGTTTTCTTCGGTGACGCGCACAACATCGAACAGGCTTATGTCGTTGGCTGCACGGCCAAGACGCACACCACCATTGCGGCCACGTACAGTTTCAACCAGCCCGTTTTCCACGAGCGGCTGTAGAATCTTGAAAAGAAACAGCTCCGAAACGCTATAAGCGCGAGCGATTTCCGGAATGCGGCTCAGCTTGCCTTCATTCGCGGCACAATACATGAGTATCCGAACGGCATAATTCGTCTGGCGAGTAAGGCGCATGAGAGTTCCTTTCAGCACGTCCCAGAGCATTTTCAAACCCGACCAAGTCAGGTCGGAAAATGCCCTCGCTCTTATATTCCGGTTCCAAAATCTGGACTGAAATTCCGGTTTCAGTTCCACATCACCCGCGTCGATAACGCTCTCCGCTTATGGCATATGTATGGAAGCCGGATTTCTTTGATGATCCAGTTTAGAATCGTTCTTAATATATAGAAAGTCTTTTCCCATATTTAAAGTGGAAAAAACGAGTCGAATTTTTTCGCATAGCGAGCCCTCCCGTGCCCGGTTTGAGTTTCACTGGCAAACGTCGATCCATTCGGCGGTGACCAATGTTGCCATCCTGTCTGGTGCGATACGAACCGCGCTGTTGGTTGCCCCCGCCGCCGGAACCACTTCCTCGTAAGCCTTCAGCGAGACATCACAATAGACTGGAAGGGCGCTTGGCAAGCCGAAGGGGCAAACGCCACCCACCGGGTGGCTGGTCTCGGCGAGCACGGTTTCGGCATCCAGCATACGCGGCTTGGTGCCGAAACGATCCTTGAATTTGCGATTGTCGATACGCGCATCGCCGCGTGTGACAATGAGAATGGTCTGGTCCTTGGTCGAAAAGGAAAGCGTCTTGGCGATCTGGCCCGGTTCCACGCCATGCGCTTCTGCAGCCAGAGCTACAGTGGCAGTGCTGGTTGGCAATTCGATGATTTCGACTTCCGGCGCCTTGTCAGCGAAAAATGCCTTTACCGATTCCAGACTCATGGCTTGCCTTTATGGTGACAACTTAACTCAAGTTTACGTCTCATTAACGATGAGGGCAACCCTAGAACAGTTATAATTTTGATGGAATTGGCCGAAAGCAGAGAAAATGCAGATGTCACGCATTTCTGATTGCTGCGGGGAGGGTTTTGCGCTGATTTGAGCGAAGTCTTAATCAGTCGTAGCGATGAGGGGCGCGAAATTGCTGTCAGCCGGCGATCTGCCGCCGGCCGGTGTTTTATTGAACGCACCCGGCGCGAAGCTCTCCGGTGAAGACCGGAAAACATGCAGGGCTGCGACAATCCTCATGAATCCCGATTGCGCTCGCCCTGTACGCTCGATTATTTGTGCGGAACGTTCTTTTTGTCAGCGCCTTTGTCCTGGGCCTTGGGATCGGCCTTCTTGGTCGCTGCGGACTTCTGGTCCTTTCCTTTTTGTTCTTGCTTCAGGGGCAGGACGCCCTGCGCGGCAAAGGCTGCCGGTGTTGCAAGAAAGGAGACGGCGATGGCTGCTGCAATGAACTGCTTCATATCTAATATCCTCGTTAGTCTTAGCGAGGATTGGATAGAGCAATAGAAAGGCCAGTTTTGGACCGTATTGTAAAAGAATGTTTCTGAGGAGATGAAATAACAGAATATAATATTCTCGGGAAATTCGGATTCATGAAAGAACTATAGAAATATATGGAAATGAATGAGAGCGAATATCATCAATTTGATTTGGTGAAATCGTCATAGAGGGTCGATAGGATTAGGAATTGCATTTCCGGTTTTCTTTTATTTCGTTCATCGTGGCGATTATTATTTTTGTATCCTTGTCGGCGCTGGCAATGTTTGGCGCTGAATTGGGCTGGATAAGAAGCTTCGCCGGGGATGTGGTCGCTGTCATTTTTGTCTATGCGGTTCTCCGCACTGGTATTGACGGCAACCGGTTCATATTGGCGGCTGTCGCATTTTTCGTCGGCGCTTTTGTGGAGTTTGGGCAATATCTGGCCAAGGTCAACGATGTTCAGATTGCGAACCGCGCTTTGCGAATAATTCTTGGCGCAACACCTGATTGGCTCGATGTCCTGGCCTATGGGCTTGGTGCTCTTATCATCATGGCCTATCTGGGATTGCACCCTTACTATGTCGCGCGGGCAAGACCGTGATGGTGATTAGCGCTGTCACGGGCATTATTTTTTGCGCCGTGGACTTGTTTTGAACACATTGGCCACCTATATCGCTGTCATCGGCATAGCTTAAGAGCGCTGGACGCGTCTGTTGCTCGCTATAGCCGCCATCGTTTGATGCTTTTGACCACGGATGTACTGGCACTGGTAGGAAAGCGATGGATCAGGAAGGTCGGTGCGTTTTCGCCCCGGCCTTTTTTGTTATTTGGGCGTGAAGCTATCCACCTGAGAGATCGTACAGAACGGCTTCGAGCAAGTTGACGCGGCGATAAAAGCTGCTAAGAAGTCAGCCATTAAGTGACTGGTTGGCAAATCACTGATTTGCGGCTTTTCCCGTCTCAAGGAAAAGAAATCATAACAATCACTTGGAGGGGTGGCCGAGCGGTTTAAGGCACCGGTCTTGAAAACCGGCGTGCAGGAGACTGTACCGTGGGTTCGAATCCCACCCCCTCCGCCATTGTTTCCACTTGTTTGTTTCTGCTCCGCGCTCAAAGCCAGTTTTGGTTTCAATGGCAGTTGTCTGAATGAAGATCTGAATTTTATTCCTGTATTATAAGTTCAAAATGATAGTTGATTTCTTAGAAATACAAAGCATTTCTATATATGTATATTATATACTAAAATATCATATATCGATTTGAAAGTTTTAAGATTAAAATTCGGCTTATTTCTTGAATGAGAACATTGATTTTATTTAATGATTATTATTGTTTCCATTCATTTATTGTTCATCGCGGGTTGGGTAGCGTGAGTTCATCACGAAAAGGAGAATATCATGTTCAAGAAGATCATACTCGCAGCTGTTGCTCTGTCGTTCATTGGCGCGCCTTTGGCGCAGGCTCGTGATAACCAGCCTCAGCGCAAGCCAGCGGTTCATCAGGTTCAGGCCAAGAAGCAGTCCGCCAAGGGCTGGTCTAAGGGGCAGCGTTTCAACAATTCGCGTCATAGCCAAGTCACCGACTACAAGCGCTATGGACTTCGTGCTCCGGGCAAGGGCCAGCATTGGGTCAAGGTCGACAATCAGTATATTCTGATTACTGCGGCGACCGGTCTTATCGCTGGTGTGATGGCTGCTCGGTAATTCGAGCACGAGAATTAGGACGGTGAATGCCGTCTTCACTCAATGATCAGCGCCCGGGTTCTTCTTTGAGCTCGGGCGCTTTTATTGTCAGATTGGCAATTAGCGCGATTGTTTGCGCATGAGCATGATGAAGAGCGGTGTACCGATAAACGCGGTTACGATGCCTGCCGGAATTTCCTGCGGTGCGAAGATTGCCCGGCCCAGCATATCGGCCAGAACTGTTAGCACTGCGCCGATCAGCGCGGTCACTGGCAGCAAATGCCTGTAGCGTGCGCCGCAACAAAGGCGCGCTGCATGCGGCGCAATCAACCCCACGAAGCCAATCGCACCGACAGCGGACACCGCGCCCGCCACGGAAAGTGCTGCGAGCAGCAGCATCCACAAGCGGGTGATTGCAGTGTTGACGCCGAGCGATTCAGCTGCATCGCGACCAAGCGCCAGAATGTCGAGGCGTTTGGCAAATGCCATGGAAACGGCGATCAGCAGAAGCCAGGGAGCAAGTGCTGCCACATCCTGCCAGTTGCGCCCATGTGTGGAGCCAGCGAGCCAGGCAAGCGCTTCGGCAATCTGAAGCTTCGCTTCAATCACCACAATTGTGCTCAATGCTGAAAGGCTGGCCGCGACGGCAAGTCCGGTCAGCGCCGTGCGTGTCGGCGACAGGTTTTTACCGAGCAGGCTCAATAGTACAACCACAAGGCAGGCGCCGCTTGCCGAGAAGAGAGCAAAAAGAGCGCTTCCGGGAATGATGCCGCCGAGCAGTGCGACGAGGCTTGCAAGCGCTGCGCCTTGTGCAAGACCCAGCGTCTCGGGGCCGGAAAGCGGATTGCGCGTCACGGCCTGCAACAACAATCCCGCCACTGCGAGTAAAGCGCCTGCGCCCATTGCAATCAATACGCGTGGCGCGCGCAGCGCTTCGACTACCTGCCAGTCGATGTCGTGTCCGGCGATACCATCGCCGAAGAGTAGCCCGGCGAGAAGAACTGCGACCAGAAGCGCGCCGAGGCTCGCATAAAGCACCGTCGGCCGCTTGAATATGGTTTTACCCAGAATCTGTGTGGGGCTGGCCGTTGCTTCAGTCTTCATGCGGCGCAATACGAAGATCAGCGCCGGTGCTGCAAAGCAGGCAGCCAGAATACCTGTCGGGATGATTGTGCCCGCGCTGCTCAGCCATTGTGCTGCAATGTCGGCTGAAAGCAGCGCAACGGCTCCCCACAGGCAAGCGGCGGGCAAAAGCACATTGTGTCGAACCATGCCAGTGGCGCGCAGCAAATTGGGCACTGCCAGACCAATGAAGCCGATGGGCCCTGCGATGGTAACGGCGGCGCCCGATAGCACGATTGTTGCAAGAAGGCCGATCAGCGCAGTCGCTTTGCCGAGCCCAAGGCTTGCCGCCATGTCGCTGCCGAGCGCCATAACATCGAACTGGCGGGCGAGGGCAACGAGCAGCAGAATGGCGGCGACGATAAAGGGAGCGAGCGGCGCAACCTTGCTCCAGCCGGTCTGTTCCAGCATGCCTGACGACCAAAGGATGATGCCGGATGCGCGATCATCCGCAATCAGGATGATGGCGGAGGAGAGCGCCGAAAAGGACAGTGAGACCGCTACACCCGCCAGTGCAAGCCGAACCGCTTGCGCGCGCAATCCCCCGCCGACCAGCAGGCATAATGTTCCGCCAAGCGCACCGCCGATGATTGTGGCGAGAAAGCCCGGAAAGACAAAGGGAAGCAGCAGGCTGGATATAACCAATGCCAATTGTGCGCCACTGGTGACCGCCAGAATGTCCGGTGCGGCAAGTGGATTGCGCAAAATGGTTTGCATTACCGTGCCTGCGGCGGCAAGGGCTGCGCCGACCAATATAGCTGCAACTGCGCGGGGCAGGCGAATGGTCTCGATGATGATCTGCGCCAGGGATTGCGGGCGCGATGGTGACTGCAAGACATCCTGTAAGGTGACATTGCCGCTACCGATGACGAGTTCGACAGCTGTCAACGCGACGAGCAGCAGGATTGCCAGAACAACAATGCCTACAGTGAAGGTTGCCGTTTTTGTCTGGTTCGATGCCAGAGGATGCGCGGTCATTCCGCGTTCCGCTCGTGTTTGGCGGAGGGCTGAACCGTTGGATCATTGACCCAGCGGGGCATGCAGAACGGGATCGGCAAAACCGGATGCACTGTCACCTCGATGTCGAAGTCGAAGGCTTCCCTAAGACGCTCTGTTGTGAAAACGCTTTCGGGACTACCGGAGGCCATCAAGTGGCCTTTGCGCATCAGAATAACATCGTCGGCCAGTTCCAGCACCTGATTGAGATCGTGCAGAACGGCAACAATGGTCAGGCCATGGTCGCGGTTTAGTTGCTTGAGCAGCGTCAGCAGTTCCGCCTGATGGCGAATGTCGAGAAAATTTGTCGGCTCATCGAGAAACAGGACTGACGGTTCCTGTGCGAGAGCCAACGCCACCCAGGCGCGCTGGCGTTCGCCGCCGGAGAGAGAAGCCACCTGACGATGACGCAGGGCATGCAGGCCCGTTTGCGTGATGGCGCGTTCGATAGCCTGGCGGTCATGGTCGCCGAGACGGGAAAACAGGCCGCGATGCGGATGACGTCCGTTTTCGACCAGCTCTTCTACGGTCAGGCCAGCGGGGACTTCCGGCATTTGCCCCAGCACGGCGATCTTGCGGGCGAGATCAATACGCCTTAGACGGTTGATGTCTTCCCCGTCGAAAAGGACTTGACCGCTCGTTGGCGTCTGAAGGCGCGCCATGCTGCGCAAGAGCGTACTTTTGCCCGAACCATTGGCGCCGCAAATGACGGTTATGCGCCCGGCCTGAACCGAGGCATCGACCGAATTCAGAGCCGTCGCGCCGTCAAAACTGACGGAAACGCCAACCGTCCTGATGATTGCTTTGTCCTGCGTGGCCATCGGCTTCCAAACGACATGTTCTTTGATGCCGTGTGATAGACAAGAGGATACGGCTCCGCAAGTTTTCTAGAGCGATCCGGTAGAGATTAAATCGTCGGGAAGTTCTCGCTGTCCAGCGGGCGCTCTTCTGACAGATGTTCGATCAGCGCACGCGCCGATGAGGTCAGTTCGTCCAGCGAGCGTATGCACAGCGACAGGTGCCGTGTGGCCCATGCATCCGTCAGAGGGATTGGCACGATGCTGGTTGCTGTCATCATACGATGTGCAACCAGTTCCGGAATGATTGCCAGACCGACGCCTGCGGCGACCATCGGGCAGATGCTCTCAAATGTACGCAGCCGCGTGCGCGTCTTCAGCTTGACGCCCAGACGTGCCGCATGGGCTTCGATGTGATCGTAGAGTGCACCTGAATAGAGCCCGATAAACGGTTCATGCAGGACATCGGCAAGGCAGGTCGATTTTCTCGCGGCAAGGGGATGGTCTGGTCTTGTAATGAGAACCAGCCTGTCCATGGTGAAGGGGAGGAGAACCAACCCCGCAGTGTCGACAGCATCCGACAATATGCCGATCTCGACAAAACCACCGGAAACAGACCTTGCGATTTCCGCGCTCTGCCGTTCTTTCAGCTCGACATCGATTTGCGGATTGTCGGCCATAAACCGGGCAAGGCGTGCGGGAAGGTATTCGGTTACAGAGGCGGTATTGGCCGCCACGCGCACGGTTGAACGCATGCCCTTGGCATGGGTAATCAGATCGGTATGCATGTCGGTCATCTGGCGCAATACGATACGCGCATGATGCGCAAGCGCTTCCCCGGCCGCAGTGAGCGAAACGCCGCGTCTGCCGCGTTCGAGAAGCTTGACCTCGCCAATGGTTTCCATATCGCGCAGGCGTTCGCTTGCGGAGGGCAGGGCGAGTCCCACTTCCGCAGCGCCGTGCGTAATGCTTCCGGCGTCGGCAACGGCGATGAAAAGGCGAAGGTCTGTAAGGTCGAAACGCATGCTTGTTTATCGCCCATATTCTGCCTTCGGTAAAGCCGAAGGCAGAATATGGAACTTCCGCATTTCGCAAAAAGGGGATTTCTCTATAGCGGAAGCATGACCCAATCAGTTGCACTTATCGTCACGATTATCCTCACTTTCCTCGGCGCTGGCTTCGTCAAAGGCCTGACCGGCATGGGATTGCCAACCGTTGCCATGGGCGTGTTGGGGGCACTGATCTCACCGCTGACAGCAGCAAGCCTGCTTATCGTCCCGTCATTCATTACGAATGTCTGGCAGCTTCTGGCCGGGCCGAGTTTTCGTGCGCTGGCTCTGCGCCTTTGGGCCATGATGGTGGCAATCATAGCCGGAACGTGGATCGGCACCTTCATGCTGGTCGATGGCGAGACGAGCCTGACTACCGCGCTTCTCGGTGCATGTCTGGTCGTTTATGCGGGGTATACGCTGCTCGCACGGCAGTGGCACGTAGCGGCTCGGCACGAAGTCTGGCTCTCGCCGCTGATCGGTCTTCTGACTGGCTTGATCGCCGGTGCGACCGGCGTGTTCGTCATCCCCGCTGTTCCCTATCTTCAGGCGCTGGGGCTTAAGAAAGACGATCTGGTGCAGGCATTGGGATTGTCGTTTACAGTGTCGACCATTGCGTTGGCCATCGGGCTTTCGTCGCGTCAGGCCTATAGCGGCGATATTCTTCTCATTTCGCTCGCCGCCGTCCTGCCAGCGCTGGCCGGCATGGCACTTGGGCAGGTTTTTCGCCAGAAAATAAGTCCGGAACGGTTTCGCCTCTGGTTTCTCGTCGGGCTTATGCTATTGGGAACGGAAATGCTGGTGAGACCGATATTCTTGATAAGCTTTCAGTAGCGGAAGAATTTTCTTTTCCCCTCCGATACATACGGATTTGCTTTCTTGTTCGCATATGTCGGAGACAGGATACTCACGCTCATCAATAGCGGGATCTGTTGCAGTTCCCGGGAAAGCTCGGAATAGACAGGCCGCCTCTGGCTGTAGTGTGACATGACCCGACAGAAATCTCCTGACCATAACGGGTCGCCTGTGTCGCGATTCCGGCTGTTTAATCCGCTTCTTGCGGGCGCAACGCTGCGCGAGCGCGCCATTGCCTGCATTGGCGCGCTGGTTGGCATCGCTCTCACCGGTTTTGTCTCGGGTCTTCTGCTGGGCAACGGCCCGCATCTGCCGTTGATCGTTGCACCCATCGGCGCATCGGCAGTGCTGCTGTTTGCCGTGCCGAACAGTCCACTGGCGCAGCCATGGTCTATCATCGGCGGTAATACGATTTCTGCGCTGGTAGGGGTGATTGTCGCTCGCTATGTCAGCGACCCGGCTCTTGCTATCGGGCTTGGCGTTGCGCTTGCAATCGCCGCCATGTCCGTAACCCGCAGTCTGCATCCACCCGGCGGCGCTGCTGCGCTGACGGCTGTGCTGGGCGGTCAGGCGGTCGCAAGCTGGGGCCTGTGGTTTCCGCTCGTGCCGGTCGGGTTCAATTCGTGTCTGCTGGTGGGAGTGGGTATCCTGTTCCACAAGCTTGCCCGGCGGAAATATCCGCATAATGCGGCGGCTGCACCAGTGAGCCTGCACGAGACCAAGGACTTGCCTCCTTCAGTGCGAACGGGCATCCGGGAAGAGGATATCGATGAGGCACTGAACACGCTGGATGAGAGCTACGACATCGACCGCAACGACCTTGGCCGGTTGTTGCGACAGGTTGAGCTACAGGCATCGATCCGCGCCCATGGTGATCTGACTTGCGCCGACATCATGTCGCGCGATGTGATCAGCATTGGTGAAACCGATTCCGCCGATCAGGCGCGTAATCTGCTGTTGCGCCATCGTATCCTGACCTTGCCTGTGACGGGTTCCGATGGGCGTTTGACTGGCATGGTTGGCCTGCGTGAATTGATCCAGCCCGGTGAAAGCCTGAAAGATCATGTGATCCCGGCCATTACGGCTGGGCCGGATGATGCTGCATTGAGCCTGCTTCCAGTTCTGACCGATGGTCTCACCCATGTGGCGGTGATCGTGGACGAAAACAGATTTGTGGTCGGCGTCGTGTCGAAAAGCGATCTTCTCAGCGTCATTGCGCGTGTTTTACCGCAAGCGGCGACATCTTCCATTCGAGCCGCAGCCTGACATCTTAATAGGCCCAGATGTTCCTGTTTTTAGCTGTTTCCGGCGCTGCCTCTCAAGGCTCTGCCGGAAATACGCTATTGAATAAAAAGCAGATTTTGGGCAGGGTCGACTCCCAAGACAATGTCGGTGAGTGAATATGTCCGTCCAGCGCGTTAGTTTCTATATTCTTCTGGCGCTCGTCACGATCGCCTTCGCCTGGCTGCTTATCCCTTATTACACTGCGGTCCTGTGGGCGGTTATTCTCGCCGTCATCTTCTATCCCGTTCAGCAATATCTCGTGCGGCTTCTGCGCGGGCGGCGCAATCTTGCAGCCTTCCTGTCGGTGCTGATGTGTATTTGTCTGGTCATCATTCCGGTGCTGATCATTTTCAGCTCGCTGGTTCAGGAGGGAAACTCCCTGTACCAACGGTTGAGCAGCCGCGAATTCGACCTTAACAGCTACATCACCAGCATTCTTTCCGTGCTGCCGGATTCGTTGGAAGACTGGCTCAAGCGCTTCGAGCTTGGCAGTTTCGCCGAATGGCGGTCACGTATTTCAGCGACAATTCTGCAGGGCAGCCAGCTTTTCGCTGGTCGTCTCGTCAGCTTCGGCCAGAACACGCTGCAATTTTTCATCGGCTTCGGCATCATGCTCTATCTGCTGTTCTTCCTGTTCCGCGACGGTGCGGACCTTGGACGCAGAATCCGGCAGGCCATTCCCCTGAGCGACGATTATACGCGCCAGTTTCTGGAAAAATTCACCGCAGTTATCCGCGCGACGGTCAAAGGTAACATCATTATCGCGATCATTCAGGGCGCTATCGGTGGCATTGCCTTCTGGCTGTTGGGGATTGAGGCAGCCCTGTTGTGGGGCGTGATGATGACCTTCTTCTCCATACTGCCAGCGGTCGGTGCGGCGCTTGTCTGGGTGCCTGCCGCCGTGTGGTTCTTTGTCAGCGGAGACTGGGGCAAGGGCGTCATTCTCGTTCTGATCGGAACGCTGGTTATCGGTCTCGTGGATAATTTGCTGCGCCCGCCGCTGGTCGGCAAGGGCACGCGCATGCCGGATTATGTGGTTCTGATCTCGACGGTTGGCGGCATTTCGCTGGTCGGTATCAATGGCTTCGTCATTGGACCATTGATTGCCGCCATGTTCATTGCCGCATGGTCACTGCTTGCCGAAGAGCAAAAGGACAAGCCCATTGCCGCCGACAGTCCCAAACCATCGGCGGTGAAGGTAAGACGCTCGAAATAATCAAGGATCAGGCGACTTTGAGCGTTTCCACTGGCAGGCCGGTATCCGTCATCTTGTTGTCGATACCGTTTTCGTCGAGGAACTGCTTCATCTCCGCATAGGTTTCGAACCATGCGCGGTTGTATTTGTCGAACAGCGACTGATCCCAGTAATCTTCCAGACGGAACGGCTTGTCGCTGAAAACGTCATAGCTTGGAATTTTGTAGGTCTCGGCAAATTCGGCCGTGCGGCTGTCATAAGTGAAATAGATCGACGGCACGCCATTGGCGAGCGCCATCAGATTGCCGTGCAGGCGATAACCGAGCACCAGCTGTTGCTGGCGTACGAGGTTCTCATAATCGGCCACAACATCGGAATAGAACATCTTGTTCCGGTAGAGATTTTCGATTTCTTCGTCGAAGTACCAATCGGCGGTCCAGCGATGCGCCTTCAGAGCGGCGATGGCCTCTTCCTTCTGTTCGGGCGTGCCGAACACCATCTTTTTCTCATCAATCTCGCCTTGCGCCATCAGCGTGACGTCGAAGCGCCGTGCCATTGTCTTGATGAGGTCGCGGTGACGGGTGAGATATTGCTCAATGTCCTGTGCATAGGCAGGTGAAACCTCACGGCGTACCGTGACGCCAACCTTCTCTACGCTGTCGAGCGGCGGCAGCTTGATGCGCAAATGCTGGTTGTTGCGGCGAAAGGCCGTGGGGCAGCCGATGATGCGCACATTGCGAATGCCAATATCGTTCAGCACCTGCGCCGTATATGCACCGCGCACGCCAATGGAGACGGTCGAATCCGCGATGATGCGCAGCACGGCCTTGGTTTCTTCTGAAAGTTCCAGCGCACCCTTGGAAGGGGCCTGTGCGCCGATGCCAAAGGCGATGACCGGCAGCTTCAAGCATTGCAAGACGGCAATGCTCTCGCGCCAGTTCATGTCCTTGTTCACATAGTTCGAGCCGCGCAGAATGACATAGTCATAATCCTCGCGCAGCTGGTCGATCTTTTCGGGCGAATAAGCGGTTATGGGCAGCTCGGACGCCTTTTCATAGTTCATCAGCTTGAGTGACGACTCGAACACGAAAGCATCGCCGATATTGTGATAGTGATTGATGCTACCCTGCACGTCGGTGTGACGATACCAGCGCACATTGTCGTGGTCATACACTTCTCCAGCGGGAATCATCACGAGGGCGCGGGGGGCACGGGCCATTCGGTTTTCCTTTGGTTTAAGTTCAAGCAAGCCAGGCTCAGCTTGCCTGAGAGAGGACAGTTTCACTCACTGCCGGCTTCGGTTTGCGAGGCTTTGCCTCGCGCAATCGGTTGTAAAGGTCGAGATGCTCTTTGGCGCAATCAACATAGTGTACAGGACGACGGATGGAATTGTGAAGTCGATCCCAGATGCTAGGCTCGCTTAGAACCTCGGTGAAACGGTCTGCTAGATCCTCGGCGCTGCGAACGCGGAAATGCAGCCCGTCTTCACCATCGCGGATTTTCTCGGCCATGCCGCCAATATTGGAGCAGATGACCGGGCGGCGGTGATGCAAGGCTTCCTGGATGACGATTGGCGAGTTTTCCCACCAGATCGACGGCATCACCACCCAGTCGACCGACTGCATGAGACGCGGCATTTCCGTATTCTGATAAGCGCCATAAAAACGCACGCGGGGAACGGCTTCCTCGATCAGCTTCTGCATCCGCTCCTGAAAGGCAGGTGGCTGCTTTTCCAGATTGCCGCCGAAAATCATCAGGCGGGAATCTTCACCCCACACCTGTTCCGGCACACGCGATACCGCGTCAACGAGTACGTCGATGCCCTTGAACGGATTAATCTGGCCGAAAAAGGCAAAGCGGCTGCGGCGCGGGTTCGGGCCGGTCAGTTCGCGCGGCGGCGTAACCTCGCGGATGGCGATGCCGTTCTCGATGACAGCCATCTTGTCGGGGCTCAGCCCCCATTCGTGATAGCGGTTCGCCAGAAACTGGCTCGGCGAGATGAAGGCATCGGCCAGCTCCAACATCCCACGCACAAAGCGCTCACGCTTGAGGAAACGCGCTGGCGGAACCTGCGGAAAGCAGGCGTGGCAATCAATGGGTGAGGCCTCGTTGCAAAGCTTCGAGGTTCCGGCTTTCACCATCTGGCCGTCATTGTTGCAGATCGACAGGAATTCGTGGAACGTGACCAGAATGATGCGATCAGGCAAGGTTTCGCGGATTGCATAAAGCGTTTCCAATCCGAGGCCCATCACATGATGGAAATGCACGATATCTGGATCGAAATCGCGCACGAAACGCAGAAGATCGCGACGGATTTCGTCCGTGTTCTTGTTCGACAGGTAGAAGTGGTCATATTCGTCGGCGTGAAACAGGATTTCGTCGCTGGCGCGGCGCATGCTCATCAATGCCGTGGTGCCGTGGCGCGGTATCGGGTGTCCGGCGCGGGCCAGATAGACCGACTGCACGCCGGGAATGGCGTTTAGCCCCTTGTGCAGGTTATAGGATGCGATTTCACCCCCGCCCAGCGAGATCGACGGGTGGGCGTGCGAGATGACCAGAACGCGGAGTTTGTCGCTCATGCGGGTTCCTCAATCTGTGCGCTGCGCCTTCCAGCAAGAATATTCGACCAGCGTGCATCAAAGACCTGACGGTCGATCCGCTCGATCAATGCGATGGTTGATGCTCTGTCGGTGATTGACACATCGTCGGAGCCGAGCATCTGCGCCGATGGCAGCCAATAGGAGCGCAAGCCGGACTGTTTCAGTTTCAAGCCGAGATCGAGGCCTTTTTCATGCGTGCCAAGATAGCCGCGTGTGAATCCGCCAACCGAAAACAGTGCATCACGCGGCAGGATGCAGCATTCGAAGGTCGCCGTGGCGACTTCTGTGAGTGACATGCCGGAAACCGAATCCATTGGATAACCGGCATAGCGGCTAATGAGGGCTCGATCTGATTGCGGCCCGGCAACCCAGGTTCCGGCCCAGCGTATGGAATCGTCTTCGTAAACGAGCGTTGGAGACAAAACGCAGTCGTGATGTGCGTCGTAGGCCGTGACGAGCTTGTTCAGCCATCCGGCACGTCGCGGCAAAAGCGAGCCTGCCAGAAAGACCACCTTGTCAGTCGTGACGGCGCGCGCACCAACTTCCAGCGCATCGTAAAGGTCTTCCGAACCGCTTGCCGAGACGAGCCGGATACGCAGACGATAGAAGTCGGCGAGCCTTCGAACCTGCACCCCGATACGGTCGATGATTTCCGTTGCCGCCGCCACGACAATAGGCGCGATGCGGGTTTCTGGATCGAGTGCAAGCAGGGCCAGCAGAGGCTCGATCTCTTCCACACGTTCATCGACGCCGATAATGATCGCCAGATTGGCGGCGTGGTTTACCGCATCTTCAAACGGGCCAAGATCGACCACACCGAACACTTCCGGGGCCGGACGGCTGACGCCGCTCAGCAGGGGAACAAGCTGTTGATCGACAATGTGGCGCAGCGCCCAGGCATTGGGGTCGGTTGCGCGTATCTGCCGGACAATCGCATCGCGTGATGTCACACGGGTCGGCGTCAACGGATGAAAGGCGCGGCGTCCATCGCTGATGGCAAGTTCGATATAAAACGGTGACGTGCTGTCACCTGCAAGCTCGGGCGCAAAGGCCACAAAACCATGCGCATGACGATTGGGGTCGAGACCGGCATTGAAGGGCGGCTGGTTGTCGAACTCGTGGGTGACATCCGGCCGGTCATAGCGGGTCCATGTGCCGTCGACCTGTATCTCGCCGCGATGGCGGCGCAGCTTGACGCTTTCCACATGGCTGTCGGGATCGAGCAGCCAGCCAGAAACCAGAATGCCGCTGCCCTCGACGCGAAACACATTGTCGATGCCAAGTCGCACCGGGAAGGGCAGGCCAGAGACGGTCTCGCCTCCGTCGAAACGATTGGCCGCAGAGCGCAACCGCAGCAGGATATCCGTCGAGCTGCGCACGCGCGGCAGGATGGCACGAATATGCCCCGGCGTCTCACGCGATCCGGCCAGCAGCCTGCGATCATAGACTTCCGTGAAGCGCCAGCCGCGTCGCCCGCGAAATAACAGGCGTTCGATATCGTTCGGTTCAACCGGCTCATTGGCAAGCAGCAAACCGGCAAAACCCGACGCCTGATCGTTGAGATCAGGGCGTGCGAAAACGCTGATCGAACATTCTGCCAGCGAAGAGTTTTTACCGCTGATGAGAAGTCGCGTGACGGCGGGCGTCAGATCCTGCGCCCAGCCCTGAACGAAGATTTCGCCTTCGTCACTGCCGCCAATCAGCTCGATACAGCCATCGGAGCGCGCACCCACCTGCAAAAGAACGGTGATTGCGGCAAGCTTCTTGCGTCCGATAGGACCGGAAATCAGCCCTTCCACCAGTTCGTCGATGACCGTTGGCAGGCTTGGCCCGGCAAGATCGCCGATCATGGCGACAAAATCGGCGACGGGCGCAGCGCGCGATGCGAAATTATAGCGCGCCACCTTGGCCTTGTGCTGGAACATCACCGTCTTGAGGATGCCGCGGCGCAAAATACCCGTTGGCACAATGGCCACGAAGCCATGGGTGCCGGCGGGAGATGGTTCTTTCAGCGGCCAGGTAACGAGGTTCACCTTGACGCTAAGCGCCGGATCGCCATTCAGAAAGGCCGTAACCTGATCGCCGCTCGCATTGCCGATGCCGAGCACAAGCAAAAGCGTTTCCTCGATCACGCAGCCGACGACCATCTCGCCTTCCATCATCATGGGCGGGCGTTCCGATAGCCGGGCAGGTTTTGCTGCCGGTTGCTGCGTGGCGGGTCTTTCGTCTTGCGTCATGGGTTTCCCCTCAGCGCATCATGAAAAGCGTCAGAATTGCGCCTGCAACGAAACCGGCCATAACGTACATGAGCATGAACAACATTTTCACGTCGCCACCGGCCCGTTTGCGCACGTCGTCCATGCGCTTTTCAAGTCCGGCGACCACACCGTCCATGCGCATGATATGCACGTCGAGTTCTGTCATGCGCTGATGCAGATCGGTGCGCAAGCCATCCACGGATGCGGTTATGTCCGCCATTTCGGCAGGTGCGGCATTGCCTGAACTATCAAGTACCGGAGCCACACGTTGCAGCGAACGCTGGTTGACCTGCAACTGGCGTTGCGCGGCCATCAACATGTCGAGCTTGTCGAGAATGCGCGTCATCGGCGCAGCAATCAGCGCTTCAGCGGCCTGTTCGTCGGGTTTCGGCACACGCAGTTTCTGCTCATTGCCTGCCGCATTGGCTGCGACGACAACAAGTTCACCGGCGCGAGCGGCGGCGAATTGCGGCAGCATCACTTCGAAAGCATGCAATCCATCGCCAATGCCGTTGCGCTTCAGGTCGGGACGTTCCTTGTCCGCCGGTGCTTCCGCGATGGGCTTGTCATCGAGCAGAACGCGGATCAAAAGCCGTTCCGTGGGCGCTCCGGGATCGAACGCCCAGCCGTAAAGGCGGCCTTCCTCGATGGCGTCAACGCGTCCTTTCATGGCTTCGGTCCTCTGAGGTGCGGCGGATGCAGCCTGTGCTGCTGCCGGTTTTGCTGCCCCTTCGGTTGGAACTTTGGTCGCGATGTTCATGATCTACCTCTTATGCTGCCTCGACACGGGCCGTACGCAATGTCCCGATCAGATCGAGATAGTGCGAAGCCGTCGTGTCGATGGTGTCCGGATGGCGCGCATTGTCGCTGAGTGACTGACGCAGCTCCGGGTTTTCCGCCATGCGGCGCATGGCTTCCGCCAGCGCCTGCGGATCATTGGGCGGAACGGTCAGGCCGTTTACGCCGTCCGTAATCATTTCAGCCATGCCGCCGATATTGGAGCAGATGACTGGGCAATCCTGTCCCTGTGCTTCTTGAATGACGAGGGGCGCATTTTCCCACCAGATCGATGGCATGATGGCGCAATCGACAGTGCGGATCAGTTGCGCGATATCTTCACGCCGATAAGCGCCACGCCGTTGCACGAAAGGGGCGGTTTCAGAGAAAAGCTGGTCGATTTCGCTGACAAAGCTTTCGCTTTGAAAGGGGGCCGCGCCATGCACGCGCAATTCGAAGTCGAAGCCCTCGTTGATCAGCTGCTGCGCTGCCCGGAGCAGAACAGTCGCGCCCTTCCACGGGTTCAGATTGCCGAAATAACCGAACACAGGCTTGGTTCTTTCGCGACGTGGGGTGTCGATGGCAGGGCGTTCCGGCTGACCGTTTGGAATGACGCTGATCAGTTCTTCCGACAGACCCCAGTCAACATAACGCTGTTTCAGGAATTCGCTTGGAGACACGAAGGCGTCAACCGCGCTCAGCAATGACTTGATGTGGCGCTCACGCAGCACGAATTTGTCGAGCGCTATGTCCTTGAAACAGGCATGGCAGCGATCCGGGCTGGCGCCGTAGCAAAGTTCCTTGCCGGTCGTGCGCACCATCAGCCCGTCATGGTGACAGATCGGGTAATAGTCGTGCAATGTCAGAACGATACGGCAATCCGGCAATGTGCGGCGGACAATATGCGGAAATTCCGCACCGAGCAGCAGCAGGTGGTGAAGATGCACCACATCCGGGCGGAAATCCTTCAGCAGTTCCACAATGTCCGGCACGATACCGTAGAGATCGACCTGGCTCATGTTGAAACGGTCGAAATGACCAGACCAGAGCAGGATTTCATCGCCGCCATTGCCGATGCTCTGAAAGCTCGTTCCCGGGCGTTCCTGACGGTGAACCTTGTTAGTGGCTCCGAGGAACAACGCCTCGCAACCCGCGCGTTGATAGGCGCGGAACAGGTCATGCGCGAATATTTCCGTCCCGCCGGGATGCAGCGAGGGGTGATTATGGGCAGCGACGAGCACGCGTTGGGCCATCAGGCAGCGCCTCCACGTGTCGCAATGAACAGATCCTGATAGTGGTCGGATGCGATCCCGCGCCAGTGGCCGAATGACTTCAGTTCCAGCGTCAGGCCGACGCCCGCCAGGGCGCGATCGAGAAAGCCATTCTCAAAGCCGACTGCCGCGAGTGGTGGAAGCTCCGGCACGTACCAGCACGGGCCTGCACCGCTGCGTTCGAAACTGAGACGCGGATCTCGTTTGCCATGGCGGTCACGCGCGGCAATATCATCGACGACAAAAGCCGTCATGAACAGTTTGCCGCCCGGCGCCAGCACACGGGCAATTTCCCGCAGATAGACTTTGACTTCGTCAGCGGCGAGATGCGTCACCACCGACGTCATGATGACAAAGTCAACACTCTTGTCCGGAAACGGCAGAACGAGGTGATGCCCGTCGACAGCGCCACGCGGATTGTAGAGCGCATGGGCTATATCGATGTGCTGAAACTGGAAGTTCGGATAAAGCGCGCTGATGTGCTGACGGCACCAGTTCGTGCCACCCGCCACCGGGTCGATGCCTGCATAACGACCCTTTGCAGGGTCGAGATATTGCGTCAGCGGTACGGCCATGCGTCCGATGCCTGATCCGATATCGAGAACGCGCGCATCGGGCTTGAGGCCGCCTTTGCGGATGAAATGGCCTAGAAACTCCGCTCCCACAGCCCGGAAATCGCCGTCGCCCACAAACACGCTGTTGGGGTCGGGTGAGGGCAGGAAGCGGTTCTTCAAGACGGCGCGTGTCAGCCAGCCGATCTGTTCTTCGGGAATCGGAAGTTTAGTTTCAGACTGTTTCAGCGCTACCACGTCGGTCAAGCGACGCTCCTTTCATATTTGGCTACAATCACATTGGACGATGGCGCGGTCTGCGCCTCATCCTCTGGCGGAGCCATCAGGTCGGTGATGTCTTCATCCCAGCGCTGGGTGTGCATCCAGGAATTATATTGGCTGGCAAGGCCGCGCATATAATCAGCGCTGCGGCGGATCGAGCGGCGCTCGAAATGATACAGCGCGACGGCAGGGTCGTAGTAAACCTGAAAGCCAAGCTGGCGGATTTTCAGGCAGAGATCACTGTCTTCATAGTCACCGATCACATAGTCTTCAGTATAACCGCCGACGAGATCGAAGATATCCTTGCGCGTTATCAGGCAGGCGCCTGTAACGCCGGGAACATCACGTCCGACAAGGGCAGGCGCATAGCTGCCGGGCATGCCCTTATAGTAATGATGGTTGAGCCAGACGCCGTGGCGATCACGGGCAAAATAGAGGCCTGCGTGCTGGAGCGAGCCGTCTTCAAACAGAAGTCGAGGGCCGATAGCGCCGAGCCGCTTATTGTCGAAGAGCGGTTGCAGCAATTCTTGCAGCCAACCGTGCTTTTCCGGCACGACGTCGGAGTTCAGCATCACAATGGCCGTACCTGTTGCAACGCTCGCCCCCGCATTGCAGGCGCGGGCATAACCGCCATTGCGGTTCATGATGACAAGGCGGAACGGCAGGTCATGCAAGATATGCAGGCCGCCCAGCATATGCTCGGTATCGTCGTGTATTTCCGGCGAATCGAGAACGAAAATGAGTTCTGCATTGGCGACGATCCAGGGATCGGTTGCCAGTGATGAAAACTGGAAGCGCAGGAAATCGAGATTGCGATAAAGCGGGATGACGATCGACGCGACCGGATTGGCGGGCGTGGTGCCGAAATCCTTGGTTTCCGCAATGCGCACGGTCGCGCCCAGCTTCTTTTCCACTTCGGTCAGCGCGGGAGCGAGAATGGTCTCAAACACTTTCGGGCGTGCGTGCTGCGGCGGCACGGCGCGCAAGATGCGCTTGCGCTGTTCTGCCGGTTCGAATGGCTGTGCGGCAGGGACCAATGGCGCGGTTGCGCCGGATGTGAGCCGCATCTGGAAACGCGGTTGCAGAAGCGGGCCAAGGTTCTTGGCCGCAGGCAGCCACGCGACAAATCCCGTCACATCGGCCTGTGGCGCATCTTCGCGCTTGGCGATCTTGCCGGGGAATTTGTGAAAATGGGCTTTCAGCGAAATTGCACTGCCATTGGCAGGCAGATATTCGATATCGCCCAACATCTTCGACGGATCGTGATACCAGCCACCGACGATCAGCCCGTTATCCAGTGCAAGTGCAAGGTCGATTTCCGCCGCCGGGTTATGGCTTGCGGATTGTGTGATCTGGCGCACAGGAAGAGGCGAACGGCTTTGCAGGTCGATGGCTACAGCCGGGCCGCTTGGGCCGAGTTTGGCAAGTTGGCTGACCAGAAATTCGCGCAGATCGGCATTGCCCTGCCATTTGGTCCACCATTTGCCGAAATCCATTGGCTCTGACGGGCCATCGGATAATTTACGGATCGCAACGCCCTTCTGTCCGGTCAGCACGAACAGGAACGATGAGGGCAGGGCTTGAGGAGATTCAACCAGAAGATGGCAGGGCTGCCACGCCTTGTGCGACTGCTGGCCGACCGTGAAGCGCGGAGGGATAACGATGACGCTTCCATTGCTGACGCCATAGATGGCTGAAATTTCGCCCAGCATCGGATCGACAGCAGTCTCCAGCAGATGATGCCCGGCAACCGGCTGGCCGCAGTTCTGGATTTCGCGCGGCTCAGGTGTCAGCGCCAGCGTGATGTCGCGAACAAGCGCTGCAAAAGTCTGATTGCGCGACAGGCGGAAAGCGCTGCGCCATGTGGTCAAAATGGTCGAAAGCAGCTTGATATGCCCCGGCAAGGTCAGGTCTGACAGCATGCGTTCGCTATCAAAGGATGCAAGCTCATTGGCCGGATAGAGAATGGACTGAACCGTGGGGCCGAGGGAGCCCGCAGAAAGCGCAAATTCAACAGGTTCGGTGCCGGTGCGCATGGCCCAGAACATGCGTGTGCCGCCACTTTCCAGCGGAATGCCGACGCTCAGCAGCGGTACCGGCTGGACAGGCATTTCAAGCGCGCATTTGGTCGACTGGCGTGCCGGGCTTGGAATATCCCAGGCGATCACAGCAACGTCGGCGCAAAGACGGCAGATGGAGAGATTGTCGGGCTTGCTTTCCCTGATATCGCGCGTTCCGATATCGCTTGCTCCGGTGCCGCTTGCAATTTCCGCCGAATGGTCGAAGTTCAATGCGAATACCCTTTCATTCTTGTCGGATGCAGGAAAATCAACAAAGAGCCCGCATTCTGATCCGAAAACTGGCAGTCACTTTTCGGAATACGCTTCAAAATCAAAAACGTGCCCGGCGGGAGGCTGCCGGGCACGCCATTATTGGTTCAATCAGTGAACAGTGAAGTACTGGTCGGGATGCGACTGTACGTCGTCGGCACTGGTGTTCACGAGGGTAACGGTGTCGCCATTGCCGAGATCGACAACGACATTGCCGCCAACCTGCGTGACGCGATCGGCAAGATCGTCCGCGGACGAAATGTCGAGGCCATTGATGCCCTTCTGAATCTGAAGGATGTCCTCGCCAGGATTGAAGTCGAGAATGACGTCGTTTCCGCCGCCACCATTGAAGAGGAACGTATCGCTCCCGTTACCACCGATAAGGATGTCGTCACCGGCGCCGCCATCAAGGATGTCGTTACCGTTGCCGCCATACAGGATATCGTTGTGAGCGCCGCCATAGAGCAGGTCATTGCCGTTGCCGCCCTGGAGAATGTCATCTCCATTGCCGCCAAACAGCACGTCGCTGCCATTGCCGCCGCTCAGGATGTCGTTTCCTTCATTGCCGTAAAGAATGTCATTGCCATTCTCGCCGAACAGGACGTCATTGCCTGTACCGCCGAAAAGAATGTCACTGCCATTCCCACCGAAGATGGTGTCATTGCCATCCCCTCCGAAGACGAGATCATCACCGCCATGGGCACGGATGAAATCGTCAAAGCGGGAGCCGAACAACACGTCGTCGTAGGCGCCGCCTTCTAGAGTGGCCATCTGCTTCTCCTTGTGTTCCGTTGGGTTTCACAAGCCGGAATGCTCCGACCATTATGCTCGTAGTAGTCTGATACGTATCTTAGATAAATACAACATTGGAAAATGGTATAATTATAAGAATAGCGTGTAACAATTTATTACGAAAAATTTATATTCCGATTTAGTGAGCTTCTTTTGAAATTACTTTTGTATCAATAATAATTTATATTTGGATTATATTTAAACGCAAATTGCTTCAAAATTTGAAACGTCACGGAATTGTCAAGAAAAGGCCTATTTTTCAAAGCGATGACGCCGCGCATCGTTTTTAATGCGCGGCGCCTCAAAAGTGCGAAAAACTGATCTTTCTTTAGGGAATACTGCGAAACGCCGTTCTTCGGCGAATGGAAATCCAAGCCTGAATCTCCCCCGAACCAGATTCAGTCAGGGAAGAAACCCAGGCAATTCCATTCTGGAACATCTTGCTTGCAGGGCGCTCGAAACTTCGAGCGACCAGATTCTAATCTTCGCGGAAGGCGCGGTTTAGGCTGTCGGTGATCGGCGAAACGATATAGTCGATCGCGCGACGTTCCTTATGCACGATGATGACTTCCGCAGGCATGCCCGGATACATACGGGCCGTTGGATTGGCGGCAAGCGAATCCGGATTGATTTCGGCACGGGCTACGAAATAGGCCGTGTTGGTCTTGTCATCGATGGTCTGGTCGGCAGCGATATAGGTCAGCTTGCCGTCGAAAGGCGCCATTGAGCGCTGATTATAGGCGGTCAGCTTGATTTGCGCATTCGACCCAACTGCAACACTGTCGATATCGTTGGGGCTGACTTTCATTTCCACCACAAGCGGCTCGTTTTCAGGAACGATATCCATGATCGCTTCTGCGGGGGAGATGACACCACCCGGTGTGCGCAGGCGAATATTGGCGATGATGCCTTCCTGTGGAGCAAGCACCTCAACGCGGCGCATCACGTCCTTCGCAGCGATGATCTGTTCTTCCGCGTCGGAAAGCTCGACCTGACTGGTGGTGATCTCACCGGCGATTTCCGATTGGAGGTCGCTTTCAATGCCGGACAGGGCGAATTCTGCACCCGCCTTGGCCTGCTCGGCCTTGGCCTTGTCGCCGGTATATTCGCCGCGATCACCCGCAAGCTGGCTTAGCCGGGTTTCGATTTCGGTCAGTTTGGACTTCTGAGCAAAGCCTTTCTCGACAAGGCTGGCGATTGCCTTACGCTGCTCTTCGATCAACGCGATTTGGCGGTCGGTCGCAGCGATCTGTGCCGTCGAGGCCTTGGCCTGCTCGGTATATTGCTCGATGGTTTTCTGCTGAATGTCGATCTTGCTTCGCTTTTGCGTCTGTCGCTTCTCGAAGAAGATCTGCTCGGCGCGAATGGCATTTTTTGCATTCTCGCCGCCTTCCTCGAATTTATCCGGGAAGGTGATTTGGTGTTCGCCAGCCTGTTCCGCTCTCAGACGAGCCAGTTTGGCGATCAGACCGATCCGGCGGCTTTCAAGTGATTGCAGTTGCGAGCGCGCCTTGGTGGCATCGAGACGGAGAAGCGGTTGGCCGACCTTGACCAGATCGCCTTCCTGAACCAGCAGCCGGTCGAGGATGCCGCCTTCCAGATGGCTGATGGTCTTGCGCTTCGAATCGACGATGACGGTTCCATTGGCAACGGCGGCACTGCCAAGTTCGGCGGAATAGGCCCAGGCGAAGAAGCCGCCAAAGGCAACACCGATGGTGGCCAGCCCGGCGATGATCAGGCGGCGCAGCGGAGACTGGTTGTCTTCGCGCTCCAGATCATAGGCCCATTCTGGTTTGACGCTGCCGAAGCGGGTGAGCGCCTTGTGGTCGGATGATTCTGCACGCGGCGCGAGCAAATTCGAAACGCGGCGGGGAATGACGGATTTTCCGGTCATGAGTTCACGGCTCCTGCCTGCGGATTATTATTGCCGGGTGTCAGCGACGCCACAACGTCGGTGCGCGGACCGAATTGCGTGATACGGCCGTTTTCAAGCACCAGCAGCTTGTCGGCAACCTGCATGATAGTCGGTCGATGCGCGATCATGATGACGATGGCGCCATCGTCGCGTGCGTGTTCGATGGCGCGCATCAGGGCCCGTTCGCCGATGGCATCGAGATTGGAATTGGGTTCGTCGAGCACGATCAAGCGCGGGCGATTATAGAGGCAGCGCGCAAGGCCGATGCGCTGGCGCTGGCCGCCCGAAAGCGTCAGTCGTCCGTCGCCGACCGGGGTATCGTAACCGAGCGGCATGCGCCCGATCATTTCGTGCACGTCGGCAAGGCGCGCCGCTTCCAGCACCCGGTGCGGATCGCTGTCGCCCATGCGCGCAATGTTGTCCTTGATAGTCCCATCGAGCAGAGAGACCGACTGCGGCAGGTAACCGGCGATTTCACCGAACGAGCCGCGCTCCCAGAGATAGACATTGTTGCCGTCGAGGAAGACGCCGCCGGAGGTGGGCTTGACGATGCCGATCAACAGGCGCGCAAGCGTGGATTTACCTGCCGCCGAGGGGCCGACAACGCCGAGCACTTCACCGGGCGAAATCGAGAAGGAAATGCCCTTGATGATCGGAACTTCCACGCCGGGAGCAGCATAAATCAGCTTGTCGATAACCAGATCGCCATTAGGGCGCGGGGTTGGCATGGTCTGGCGTACGGCAAGGTTTTCGGACAGCAGAGACTGAACACGCTTCCAGCTCGCTATCGCGCTGACCCATTGACGCCAGTTCTCCACGATGCGGTCGAATGGCATCAGCAGGCGACCGATGATGATACTGGTCGCGATCATCGCGCCGGGCGAGATTTCCTGCTGCATGGCAAGCAGCGTGCCGATGCCGAGCGATGCAATCTGGATGATGAAACGCGCCGTGCGCGCAATAGACGACAGGGCTTTGACGCGGGTGCCGCCAAGGTCGAGAACCTCGAGCGCCTGCATCTGCACGGTGCGCCAGCGACGGGCGAGGGCAGGCAGCATGCCCATGGCTTCGATGACTTCGGCATGGCGCAGGCTGCTGCCGATTTTCGTCACCGCTTCGATATTGGCCTGATTGGCCTCCTGAATGAGATTGCGGGTCAGGAGGTCGGTCAACAGGCCGCAGGCGACCAGAATGACGACCGCAATGACGCCGATAACACCGAGCATCGGATGCAGCAGAAACAATACGCCGAGAAAGATCGGCGACCATGCCGCATCAAGTGGCGCATTGATGGCGGGTGAGGTCAGAAAGCCGCGTAATTCGGTCAGGTCGCGCAGGGTCTGCGTCGCTTTCGGCAGCCCCTGATCGACCGAGGCCTGAACGGCGGCGGTCAACACGGCCAGGTTGAGACGGCGCACCAGCGCGGTGCCCATGGCCTGAAATGATAGCGCCCGGATGAACTCCAGAACGCCGAAAACGATCATCGCGCCGACAGCGAGAATCGTCAGCATGGTCAGCGTGTCGAGACTGCGGCTGTTCAGGACGCGGTCATGAACCTGCAACATGTAGAGCGGTACGGTCAGTTGTAGCAAATTGATACAGGCACTCAAAAGCACCGCATAAAGCAGCCCCGACAGGAAGACGCGCCGGGCCCTGTAAATGAGGCTTTTCGGCGAAATCCCCACTTCATCGGTGGCTTTTTTGCCGACGGAGCTCTTGCCATTTAGGTTCTTTTGGCCAGTATCGTTCATATGCGGTCTGCCTTGGTATGGTCACAGGTCGTGGATATCCCTAAAGAGAGTCACCTATCTATCAGTATTATTCAAGTAATACCGCTTAGAATGTGACGGAAAAAAGTTATTACGGCGGGGAAATGCGAAAGGAGACAAGAAAATCTAATTGAAAATTTCTTCAAAATTTGAAGTAAAATTGAAAATGGAGAGTAAAAGATGCAAAAACTTCTGCACGAGGGAGTGGAAGTCGAAACATCAATTGACGGATACTCATCCGTTGATTTTCCTGAAGTAACCGCCGAGAAACAGGAACGCAGAAACCCGGTCCATACAGTCGTAGTTACTCATTTCGAACTGGCCCGGATGATTGAACGAGTGAACCGCCGCTTTGTGAGCCTCCTGAAGACGGAGCTGACCAAGTTGGGGGTAGAGGACATTGGCCCGGCACAGACGCTTGTTCTGATGGCGATTGGCGATGTCGAGCTCACTGTGGGTGAACTACTGGATCGCGGGCACTATGTCGGGTCCAACATTTCCTATTATTTAAAACAGCTTACCGATGGCGGTTATGTTGATCGTGTTGCCTCGCAGCGAGACAAGCGGTCGGCACGCATTCGTCTGACAGACAAGGGCGAACGCCTTTGCCTGAACCTGAGAAACGCCAGCAGGGACTATCATCATATCCTTGCTCGCGATGACGATGATCTTAGAAATCTCGAAATCGCATACCAGACTTTACACAGGCTGGAATTGCTGTGGGGCAACGCCGCACGGTATGGCATTTGATGTTGATCGACGAATATCGACCAAAAAACCTACACGTTTTGTGACATGCATATAGCTTTTGTGCACAGACGTGGATTTGGTCAGTTCGCTGCTTTGGCCGGGCATCTGGCTGAAAGCGGACATGATGTAAGCCTGATTTGCGAGACGGTGGACCGTCGCCTCCCTGCGGTCCGCGTCATTCGCCACAGAGTTGAATCTGGTCCTCGCACCGATGGTGCGATGGCCAGATATCTCGAGGTTCCGGATCATCATACCCGGATCGGTTACCGTGTCGCCGAAACGCTTGAATCGATGGCGCGGCACGGTCAACCGCCGGACATAGTCATAGGTCATATCGGCTGGGGCAGCATGATGTTCGTCAAGGACGTGCTGCCCTCGACGCCGGCGCTTGGCTATTGCGAATTTTTCTATCGGGCGCATGGTGCGGATGTCGGCTTTGCGCCCGATGACAAGCCTGATGTTGAGATGCGTAAGCGGCTGCGGCTTAGAAATATGGCGCAGCTCGTAACGCTCGAAAGCATGGATGGTGGTTTCAGCCCAACACACTGGCAGAAGAGCCTTTATCCGAAGGCGGCGCAGAATCGCATCGCCGTCGTGCATGAGGGCGTCGACACGAAGGTTTTCTATCCGGACCGTCACGCATCCTTACAGCTGCCGGATGGTCGCGTTTTGAAGGCTGGAGAATCACGCGTGATCACCTTTGTGGCGCGCGATCTCGAACCCTATCGGGGCTTTCCACAGGCGCTGGAAGCGGCGGCGAAAGTCATCCGCCAGAACAAGGATGCCATCTTTGTCTTCGTCGGCGGAGACAGCGTCAGTTATGGCACGCCTCCACCCGGTGGCGGCTCCTGGCGGGAGCATCTTTTGCGTGATCACGAGCTGCCGCCCGACAGGGTGGTGTTTCTGGGCTCCATCCCGCATGCGGATTTGCGCAAGCTTTACCAGATATCGACAGCGCATATCTATCTGACTTATCCGTTCGTGCTTTCATGGTCGGTGATCGAGGCCATGGCGTGCGGCGCGCTGATCATCGGCTCTGACACGCCGCCAGTGCGCGAGGTGATCCGCGCCGGTCAGAACGGCCTGCTTGTTCCATTTTATGACACGGATGTGCTGGCTCAAACGGTGCTGGACGTTCTCGCCGACCCCGATGCCTGCCTCCAGATGCGGGCGGCAGCGCGGCGAACCATCGAAAATCGCTTTCGGTTGTCGGAATGTTTACGTCAGCAAAAAACGTTGATCGATGCAGTATTGAATGTCCGATGAGCAGTATGTGGCGACAATCGGGCATTCAAGTGCCTGTATTATAATATAATAGCCCGCAATTCTGCGTGTTTACGAGGTATAGTGAATATATCTGCATATTGTTTCAAATTTTGAATTAAAACATTTTCAATTATTCGCAATATTATCATATAGTTGACGCTATATCACTGTTGACAATACATGGTCTGTATTTTCTCATTGTACTTGTAGGCCGAACCTCCCAATCGGCCATCAGACAATGGACGATTATGTTGAGCACACCACTTCCTGCGATCTCGGGGCGGAAGAACCGCCGCTATGCCATTGCTTCGATGCGTGATCGTGAAGCGCTGGAAGCGACTTCTCTGGGCGACGTGACTGCTTTCGTTGAAGGCGACGGCAAGCGTCTGCGTCTGGCGAATACATTTCCGCTCATTGCGGTTGCCGCTTCCGATGAAGGCGCACACGAACTGAACACGATCCTGCAGCAGCTTTATCGCATGCGCACCATACCGGAAGTGCCGGTCGTGCGCGTCGATGAGGCCGGGCCGGAAACCGTGCCCATGCTGGTGACCCAGTTGCTGGAAAGCAGTCTGGACCGCCTTGTCGGGCATGTCAGCAAGGTGCATGCGGAACTTGCCATGCTGCGCCGCGAACGTGAAACGATGTTCGAAAATTATCGCGCCATCGAAGATGCCTTTCATGCGCGCAACTGGGATTCGTCGACCGAGATATTCAGCCACGCGCCTTTGGTGGACCCGAAGGATGAAGGCTTTGCGCGCTTGCTGCGCGAATCTGAAATCGAGCAGCTTTTTCCGGTTTCGAGCTATGCCGTGTCGGGCTTTGCGCTGCATTTCCGCGATCTGCCCGCCAACCGCAACGGTCAGCTGATTGTCACGCTGGACTATCTCGAAAACGGCGAGGGCATTGCCGAATGGCTGGTGCCTTATGGCACGCTGCATTCGGAGTGGAACTTCTTCTCGCTCCCGAAAGCGTGTGACGGCAGCCATCGCACCTTGCGGTTGCGTATTTCGGCGACGGGCGGTGTTCCGCCGGAATTATCGCTGGGCAATGTGATTGCCAATGAGCGCTACGCTGCGCGTGCCCGCATTCCGCATGCCGATCTCGATATGCGCCCGCTGGCACTGAGAATCTTTACGGGCCTGCCGGGCGTGCGTCCGGCATCACTGCCAAATGCCATCGTGCCGACCTCAATGATTAACGGTCGCAAGGTGGATGATTATCGTCTGCCGATCGAGCTGCTGCGCAATGTCTCCAATGTGTCGGTAACGCCGCTCACACCGGATTTCCCGACGGTTCGTTTTCTGGAACATGAAGACGCCATCGGTTGCCACCCGCTTGAAGAGGGCATCACCGCGGCTGCCATCCGCCGCGTGGTTGCGCCCGGAACGGTGCGGATTTCAGCCCGTGCTGTGATTGATCATCCGGAAGGCCAGCCCTGTGCGGTCGGTCTGCTGCTCGTCAATCTGGCGTCCGATGCGCAGGAAGAAATCGGCGCGCTGGCTTCCATGGACAGGCGGCGTTCGCAGGTTCTGTTCAGCGGCTGGTCGGAAGTGGCGCCCAATCGCTCCATCGACATCAACTTCATGCTCGAAGAGCCAATCGACCGGACGATGGATCTGGTTGTGTTGAGTAGGGCCGCCGGAGAGTCAGTCGATTTCTCCTGGTTGAAGGTGTTCAACTTCCGCCTCGTCAAGCATGTCGAAACCAGTCCCGCCCAAGAGGTACTGAAAGAGGCCGCGAATGTACGATAGATCGAAGGATTTGATCGTCGTCGCCATGCCGCTCTACGGACATGCGGCGCTGGCGCTTGAAGCGCTGGAGTCGATCCTCACATCGCAGACCGTGTTCCGCACGCAGATCGTGGTGTCGGTGGACGGTGATCCGCGACGCGAAGTGTTCGACAGCCTGGCGCTCTATTCCGCAGCGCATCCGAATATCCATGTGATCTTCGGCGAAAATGCAGGGCCGGGCGGGGCGCGTAACCGCGCTGTCGAATACATTCTCGAAGAGATGCCGGACGTTAAAGCGGTCTATTTTGTCGATGCCGACAACCGTGTTCAGCCGCATACCATTGATACACTTTACCGTAAGCTTCTCGCTTCCAATGCCGGCTGGGTCTACACGAATATCGACACGTTTTCGGTCAACTGGCGCGCCCATTATGGCGACAGCTATTCGCGGCTCATCCACTGTATCACGGACAATATTTGCGATACCGGCTCGATGATTTCTGCGGATGTGTTCCGCAGCGGCGTTCGCTTCGATGATGACCGCCAGAACGGTTTTGAAGACTGGGAATTCTGGCTTTCAGCCATTGAAGCTGGCTTTGTCGGTACGCCGTGTCATGACACCGGCTTCGAATATCGTCTCCGTGCTGAAAGCCGCTTCAAGGAAGCCAATCGCGACCGTTCCGGTTCGATCAACTTTCTGCGCAAGCGACATAAGGCGCTGTTCCGTCGCCCGACATTGGTCGGTTTCGAGCATGAGGAATGCCCGCGCTATGGTGTCATTCGTGCGGGCGAAGGCACGGTCAGTTTTTTCACTGACCCGAGCCTTGGCGCGACTGATCTCAAGTTCGACGATGCGATCCGGGCGTTCTGGGGCAGTGTGTCGGAACCCGACAATTTCCACTTCCCGCCCTTTCTCGCTTCATCCAACACTGAGACTCTAAAACTGCTGGCGCGCTCGCGGCTGTTTCCGAACATTCTGTCGCGACTGGAAAAGCTCTCCGAGCAGGCCAACATCGTTTTCGTGGAACTAACGAATGTTGAAAACGAGCGACGGATTGATACTGAAATCATGCCATCCGGCACACGACAGCCGCATGCCGATCTGATTTTCGTGTCGACCCGGCTGATCCGCGAGATCATCGAAAACGATGCGCTCAATTGGTTCGCATCGCTGGGCACACAGCAATTGTGGCCCACATCGGCGCGCATGAAAGTGCGCTTTCCGTTCCCGCGGGTCCGCCAGCGTCGCGCCTTGTCGCGACCGGAGCAATCCATGCTCAATCTGGTCACGTCGATCGCTACAAGCCCGCTGAAGCAGAGCGCGGCGATGCGCTGGACGTGGCGTCCGCGCCGCTTGCCCGCTTTGTCGGAAATGTATCAGGTGCTGCGCGATGAGCTTGGTGGTGGGCCTGTGCTGCCGCTCGCACATAATCCCGCGAAGAAAAAGACAGCTGCGGTTCTGGTGCCGAACGCATCGTTTGGCGGCGCGGAAAAGGTGGCCTATGCCGCAGGTCGCGAACTGAAGAATCAGGGTTTTGAAACCCACCTCTTTGTTCTCGGCAATGAACGCATGGATGTGCTGGACGAGTTCGACCAGTCCTTCGATTATCTCCACTTCTGGAAGGATGGCATTCCGGCCTGGGGCGATACGAATCGCTTCCTCGGGCAGGACTTCATCACGGAAGATCATCCGCTCGACTGGAGTATCCTGCGCGGTCAGCTTTCGGGCTTCGATCTGGTTGTGAACAACCACGTCATGGCTGCGCATCCGCTGATGGGCAAGCTGCGATCCGAAGGAACGCGCACGGCCTGTTATCTCCATGTGGTGGACGAAACGATCTTCCGCCGTCAGGCTGGACAACCCTATGCAGCCATCGCCTTTGAACATGCCTACGATGCGTTTCTGACCTGTTCAGATCAGCTGAAAATCTATCTGCACAGTTTTGGTGTGCCATTCGAGAAAGTCTTCTCGGTGCCGAACGGAGCAAGCTTCTCCATCGATGCGAAGCAGCGCGCACAGGTGACGGCTGCCCGCAAGGAAGGCCGAAAAGGCCGACCAATGCGCATCCTCTATATGGGCCGCCTTGACCGCCAGAAAGGCATCGACCGGCTGCATGACGCGATTATGAAGCTGAGAGAGCAGGGCATCTCTTTCGACGCGCAGGCGATTGGTGGGGAGATTCTCTCTGATGATCCGAGCGCATCCTGGATGACGAAGCTGCAAGAAGCGGGTGTCCGTGTGTCGCCCCCGGTCTTCGACGGCAAGGATATCGCGAACCATCTTGCCTGGGCCGATGTGCTTTTGATGCCTTCTCGTTGGGAAGGTGCGCCATTGATGATTGCCGAAGCGCAGCAGCTTGGCTGTGTGCCGGTGGCAACAGCGGTTGGTGCGGTTGATGAACTCATCAATCATGGCCGCGACGGCATCCTGATCCGCAATGGCAATGATGCGCAGATCGTCGCCGACATGACGCGCATCCTGACCATTCTTGCGCAAGACAATGACGCGCTGATGCGCACGGCTGAAGGCGCTTTGGCCTCGGCAGCGCACCGCACATGGAGCGCAGCATTTTCCAACTTCACGGATTGGGCCAATGAAATCAGCCCTGTCTATCCGAAATCCCGGTCTTCCCAACCGGATGTTGCAGACGATGCCAGCGCGATTGCCGTTCTCCCCGGCCGCGCAGTTGCCTGATTATACCAGAAAGGTCGACCTATGAGCCGCCCAGCCAACCCACGAATTCTCGTCACTGGCATCCCAAGCCATTTGACCCGCCTCATCCAGCGCGCGGAAAAAGCGCAGGTTTATTATTCGGAAAAACAACGCGTACCGGAATCCAAGGAAAACTTTATCCAGGAACTGAAGAACATCAGTAATACGGGTAATTATCTGATCGGCGAGGGCGCAATGACTGCCCTTCTGCCATCAGCAAAGCATATTCCGTTCTGGCACCTCTATAACTGCGTCAATAATGGTGCGGGTCTGGAAGAGATCAACAAGGAATTCGACATCTGCGTCTTCACCTGCGCCAATCTTCTGCGCAAGGGCCTGTCTGCGGATGCGGAAGCTCTGGTTTTGTCCAAACTGGACATGCCGGTGGTGATGCTCGGCATCGGCATCCAGAACCGCCCGGATATTGAAGGCGAAGACGGTCTGCCGGCCGGCACGAAGAAGCTTCTGGACGTGCTTAAATCCCGTGAGCATTATTTCCTCACGCGCGGCGAGAATGCTGCCGGGTATCTGCGCGATCAGGGCTTTTCCTATGTCCGCCCGGTTGGCTGTCCGTCGCTCTACTTCCGTCCCGACAATATGCGCAAGGCGATCAGCCGCCTGCCGGATGTGAAGGTGGGCGAGGGCCGCACCGTCTTTACCGGCTATATGGGCGCGGAGCTGGAAACCATCGGCGACATGAATGCGCTCAGCTCCGATGACGGGCGCTCGGCCTATGTCGTGCAGGATGAGCTTTTGCATTTCGACATGCAGCTTGAGCCTGACACCAATGGCCGCGCCTACGATTCAACGACGGGCGAGTTGGTTGGGCCGCTCACCTATAAAGGATCCGGTGATCTCAAGAAGAAGATCAGCGTTCACGCTTTTCTCGACACCAATCAATGGCGCGCCTGGTGCTCGACCATGGATTTCTCCTTCGGTCGCCGCTTCCACGGCAATGTCATTTCCATGCAGGCCGGTGTGCCGAGCCTGATGGTGGCCGTCGATGATCGCATGCGTGAAATGCTGAATTTCTCCGGTCTGCCAAAGATCGACGCCCGCGATCTCAACGCCGCCAACGACCGGCGCGCATTTGTGAGCGATCATATTGCGGCGATGAACATCCCCGACGTGATCGAAAAATATTCGGACCGCGAACGCAATTTCCGAAGCGCCCTTTCAGAAATCGGCATTGGATAACTCCCGATCCAAGAAGCCCTCTCATAACTCCAGCGAAGATGGATCATCATGCGCATAATGATCACCGGCATCCCGTCATATTTGATGCGGACCGTCGAAAGCGTTTCCGGGGCGAGCGTGAAGCATCGCCCCTATTTCGAACCCATCCGCACGAAGAAGGATGTGATCGATCAGGTCAAAAAGATTGCCAATACGGGCAATTATCTCATAGGCGAAGGTGCCGCCAACGCCGTGCGCGGCCACGACGTGACCTATGTTCCGTTCTGGCATCTCGCCAACAGCCTCAATTCGCCGGACACCTATGCGAAGCTCAATGAGAGCTTTGATCTATGCCTGTTCGCCTCGGCCAATCTCTTGCGTCCGGGCTATGCGGCAACGACAGAATCCTTCGTCTTCGAAAAGCTGAACATGCCGATTGTCGTCATGGGCATCGGCATTCAGAAGAAGGAAAATCTGAAGGAAGAGCTGCCGGAAGGCACACGCCGCTTCCTTGAAATTCTGCGCCGCAAGGAGAGCTTCTTCCTGACGCGTGGTCATTTCACGGCGGAATTCCTCAAGGATGCGGGCATGAAATATGTCCGTCCGACCGGCTGTCCGTCGCTCTATTACGCGCCGGATCAGATGAAACGCTCGCTGAGCCGCCTTGCCGATCCAAGCCTCGCTGACGCACAGAAAATCTCCTTCGGCGGCTATCTTGGCAGCGTTGCCGATACGATTGTGGATGCGCATGCACTGCTCGAAAAGGACAGTGTCGCAAGCTATGTCATTCAGGACGAAGTGATCGTCTACAATATGAACATGGCCGGCGAAGACCATTCCGAAGCTTATGATCAGGCTGCAAGCCGTATCACTGCACCCGTCGATTACAAGCATATGGAAAAATGGCAGCGCAAGAACGAGTTGCTGGTGTTCTTCGATACGCACAAATGGCGCAGCTGGATTTCCAGTCAGGATTTCGGCCTGAGCCGCCGCTTCCACGGCACGATTATCGGCATGCAGTCCGGCATTCCGGGGCTGATGATCGCCGTTGATGATCGTATGCGCGAAATGTTGGGCTTTGTCGGCTTTCCGCATATCGATGCCAGCGTCTGGAATCGCGAACCGCAGAAGAAGGCTTTTCTGCGCGACTTCCTTTCGAAGATCGACGTGCCTGCCGCCATCAATCGTTATTCGGAATGCGAAGCCAATTTCAACGGCGCGTTGAAGGATATCGGCATACGATGAAACTGACGGTCATGAGCACTGGGGGCAGGAAACGGGCAATCGCAGCGCTTTTGGGTGTTGTCCTGCTTGGCATAATGCCGAACGGTGCTCTTGCCGATACGCGTTTCGGCGTCAACCGGGTCAACATGGCCTGGTTGCCCGCCGCAGAGCGCGAACAGATTTTCGACCAGATGGTGAAGAATGGCGTCGTCGCTGTGAGGCTTTCGCTGACGCGACCCATCGACCAGAGCATCGATGCGGTGCGGGTTGCGCATGAAAAGAAGCTGGCCGTCTTGCTGGAAGTCTCGCTGAACAATGTGGATTTTTATCCGGAAGGCACCAAGCCCCGTTCGGGGCGAGGCCGGATCTGGGACATGTACAGGCTATCGGACATTGATCCGAAACGTTTCCAGGCAGCGATTGGTGATGCGCTTCAAAAGATCGATGCGCTTGGCGTGAAGCTGATCGGCGTCGAAACCGGCAATGAAATCAACTGGGGTGCCTATAATGGTGATCTGGCTATTTTGCCGAGTGAAAAGACAAAGACCGCTCGCTCGTTGAGTGAAATGGAAGAACTGCCCCTCGTGGAGAAGGGTGCGGAGAAATATGTCGAACTGCTGCGCGCCGTTCGTACTGAACTGGCGAAGACCAAGCTCAATGCAAACGCCAAGGTGATTTCAGCGGGGCTATCGGACATCCCCTTTGCTGATGCGGATCGGCGCGGGATCGATACGGTCGACCCGGAAGCCTTCACCGATCTTCTGAAAAAACACGGTCTCGATACCGTGGCTGATGGCTATGGCATCCACATTTATCCCGGCAGCAGCGGGACGCGTGCCGCGCGCGCCAAACATGTCAACAAAGCTCTTTCTTTCTGCGGCGGTGCCGATGGAAAGCCATGCTGGATTACCGAATGGGGCTTTGCCAACAAATCCAAGGCCTGTCCGGCAGATGACAGTAATCGCCAGCAACTGGTGGAGAAGGCGCGGGAACGCTTCCGTCAGATGATGGATAGCGGCCAGATCGCGGCCGCTTATTATTTCGATTGGGATGAGGGAACTTACGGCGTCTGGCGTTGCGGGGCTCTGACCCCGGCAGGTCAGGCTGCAACGGTGACGAAATGAAACTCAAGACTGTAATCATTGGCGGTTCCAACACCGTCATGCTGCCCGGCTATCTGCCGACCCTGCTTTCGACCATGGCGCGTCGCGGGGTGGAGCTGGATATCGTGGCTGATCTCGCTGTCGGTGGTACGACGAGCGCATTCGGGCTCTACCAGCTGAAGATTTTCGAGCAGCTTGAAGACTGCGAATTGCTGCTGATCGAATATGCGATCAACGATGCGTTCGTTTATGGCGACGAGCGCAGGCCCTTCCGGCATTGGGCGCGGTTCTATGAGGGGATCATTCGCTACGCGCTGGAGCGTAATCCAAATCTGCGGATCGCAACGCTCGTCTTCGGCGCGCGCAACGGGTCGTTCCTGAACTCGGTTCCGTCTATTGATGCGGGCATCAATTACATCTCGCAATGGTATGGCACGATCTGCGCCGATGTTTCGCGCATGCTGATGCAGCAATATGGCCGCGATGCCGTGACCAACCCGTCTTTCTATCTCGATCAGGGGCATTATGCGCGTCCCATCAGTACAACTATCGTTGCCAACTTGATTGCCGATGTGCTGGAACCGGCGCTGTCCACCGCCCATCGCCCGAAGGCGCTGCCCTTTGCCATCGATCCTGACCACTTCGCCAATGCGCGCGCCTTGAGCGGCGTGCAGCTATGCAAACGGCTGGGACGGACGCCGGTGGAATATAGCAATCGTCGCTTTTCGATTTCGGCAATTGACCTTGGCACTGACCGAATGCGCTTTGAGGTTGATAATGGACAGTTGCTGGCGGTTGGCTATGTCTGCGATCCACGCACGTCACCGCTAGATGTGCGCATCGGCGACGAGTTGCACCGCGCTGCCATGATGAAAGGCGGTGTGCGTGATGGAACCTACAAGTTCCTCGCCTCAATGCTTAGCTTCGAGTTTCTCTATGGTGCCAGTCTGCTTGATGCGCGGGGCAATGTGGCGTTGACACTTTCCAGTGCGGATAGTGATGTGGAGCATAAGCTGCACGTTCCGAAAGACAGTGTTCGTCAGGATGAACTGCCAGCTGAACCGGTTTTGCCGATCTCCGGCATATTGTTTTCCGGCAATCTGAAGGTCATGTCGCTGGAAAAGAAAGCCGTGATGAGCGAGCCCCTTTCGGAAGCAGCACAATAGACGCTACTCGACGAAAATCTTGACGCTTGCCGCACGGCCTGCCGCATCGATGACGGTCAGGGTTGAATAGCCCGTACCATCCGGTTGCCAGGTGGCGGTGCGGCGGCGTTCAGGTTCTGCGACGGGCTTGCCGTTGGCGAGCCATCGAAACGGTGCGCGGCCACCCTGCAATTTTAGCACGAGCGGCGAGGCGGTTTCAGTTAGCGCCTTCAAGTCCACATGTGCGCCATCCGGCGGAAAGATAATGCGCGGCGCGGGTTCCGTGGACGCCTTCAACACCGGGAGCGGATCGCTGGCCGATGAAAAACGTGTCTGCGTTACCGGCAGGTCGGCACGTGCTGTTCGGAATGCTCCAGCTGGCGCGCGCGGCAAGGGCACTGAGACCACACCCGACTTGACGAATGCATCGAACAGGATCGGTGCGGCAGATGCATAACCGGCAAGGCCCGGCACGGAGCCGCCATCGGCACGCCCGACCCAGACGCCCAGAACATAACGCCCGTCATAGCCGACCGACCACGCGTCGCGATATCCATAGGATGTGCCGGTCTTGTAGGCGAGGCCGCGGCGCGGTGCACCTTGCGGCGGCACGACACCTGCCAGAATATCTCCGATCTGCCATGACGCCTGTTCGGTGAGAATGGGGCCGGACGGTTGCGTCGGCTCAGCTGTTTCTGTTCCGTCACGCAAGGCGGCGCCACGCCCGCCATTGGCAAGCCCGGTATAAAGCTGCACCAGATCGCGCAGGCTGATACCAGCACCCCCGAGCCCGATAGCGAGACCGGGCGCTTCGTTCTTCGGCAGTTGCAGATTGATGCCCGCCTGCCGGAACCGCGTGGTCAAACGGGCAGGACCAATGGCGTCCAACAGGCTGACAGTCGGGACATTCAGCGACATTTGCAGCGCTTGTCGGATGCTGACATCGCCCTGATAGCTCATGTCGAAATTGCGCGGTCGATAACCGGCAAAGTCCTGCGGGCGGTCTTCAATGATGGTTTCCTGCGCGATCATGCCCTGTTCGAAGGCAAGCCCATAGATGAAGGGCTTTAGCGTCGATCCGGGTGAACGGACAGCGCGGGTCATATCGATCCAGCCTTGCCGTCTGCCATCGAAATAATTCGCCGATCCCACTTCGCCGAGAATGTTGCCGTTACGGCTATCGGCCAGCACCATAGCAACCGACACTTTCGGTCCCAGTTTTGATGCTGCTTCGCGGGCCGATGCTTCGAGACCACGCTGGACGGATTTCTTCAGCGTCAGTTTGTGACGGGCTTCGGTCGGTGCTTTTTTGAGCGCCAGATCGGCAAAATGCGCAGCCAGTGCCGGGAGAGCATGACGGGTGGCGGAGATTGCCTCACGTTTTCCCCGTTCGGCTTCGTCGGTGGTCAGGACATCGGCCTGAACCATTCGCGTCAAAACGCGATCACGCGCTGCGCGTGCAGTGCTCGCGGCGCGGTCCGGGCGGCGACGTTCCGGCAATTGCGGCAAAGCCACTAGCATGGCGGCTTCCGAAGTGGAGAGCCGCAGTGGCTCCTTTCCGAAATAGGCGAGCGATGCCGAGCGCACGCCTTCCAGATTGCCGCCATAGGGGGCGAGCGTCAGATAGCGCTCCAATATCTGGTCCTTGCTCAGGCGGCGCTCAATCTGCACGGCACGGGCAAGCTGACGGAATTTGGAGCCGAAGCTGCGGCTTTCGCGTGGTTCTATCAGCCGGGCGAGCTGCATCGAGAGCGTGGAGCCGCCGGACACGATACGCTGGTTACCAGCAAGCTGCACCGCTGCACGCGCCAAGGCCCAAAGATCGATACCGCTGTGATCGTAGAAACGCTTATCCTCATAGGCGATCAGCATTTTCACGAATTTCGGATCGACATCTTCAATGCGCGTGTTGAGACGCCAATAGCCGTCTGGTGTCGCATAAGCGCGCAACAATTCGCCGTCGCGATCCATCACTTCCGTGGATATCGTCAGACGTTCAGGCAAGGGAGGAGGAAAAGCGCGGTCAAGCCAATCAAGGCTGACCGTCGCAAGAGCGGCGATGCCTAGAAGTGCGGCACCGCCAATCGCTATTTTCCATCGCCGTTTCATGTGTTGATCGTGGCCCCACCGAAAAGGTTATGGTGCAGCAACCTCCATCATTCCGGTTGCCGTGCGGGCGGAATATTGCGGACGATACATGTCTTCCACCGTGGCTGCCGGATGGGTGTAAAGCCCCGGCGTCACCGCACGCACCACATAAGCAAGCACGATCTGCTTTTTCTCACCTGCCGAACGGTCGAATGCTGCGACAAAGCGATCATCGCGGAATTCGAGATGCGCCGCCTCGGTGCTTTCAAGCCACGGGAAATTGCCGAGATCGGCACTGGAAACCAGACCCGGATTATCGATCTCCAGACCTGCAGGCAGAAGATCGGTGACCAGCAGGCGCGACTGCCATTGTTGCAGATCGTCGATCTTCAACACCACCACAAAACGCTCGTTCTGGTTGATGCCCGTGATGTTGGCTTCCTGTCCGTCGAGCGTGTAATAGGCGCGTTCGACGTTGAAGCCTTCGCCACCGGCAGGCAGCGATTGTGCGGGCGGCGCAACGGCTGTCACCACGGCATCCACGGCATCGCTGCCCCGGTTCGTTACGACAAGCGGCTGGGCTTCGAGCGCATTGCCGTTGACCCGTTCGGAGAAAGCGCCTTCATGAGTGGTGCCGTTAATGTCGAGATTGATCGCGGCATTGTTCTCCTTGAGACCACGGGCGGCGAGCAGCATCCATGCCTGATCCTGCGTGCTGAGATATTTCGTCTGATCGCGCTCGTAACCAACCAACGTGACGAGCGAAGGCAGCATTTTCGGTGCAGGCTTGCTTTCTGCCGCAAGCGCCAGCATGGCCGCACCATCACGCAGCCGCGAACCATAATCGGAGCGATTATAGTCGTATGCCGTGTTGGTGCTTGCACGGTCGAGAGCGACGTTGAACACCCGGTCTGAACGCTGTTGGTCGCCATAAAGCGCCAGACCTGCGGCCAGTTGGGCAATCGCCATCGGACTTGTGAAGTTATCGAGCTGGGTATCCGCGTAATAACGCAGATCGCCGACCGATGCCTTCTTGTTGCGCGCCAGCACATAGAGCGAGTAGGCGATCTCGTTGCCACGATCCTTGGCGTCGGTTGTGTAGCCGAGCGCATTTTGCAGATTGGACAGGCCCGAGAGCAGGGCCTCCTGCGGAACCACATAGCCCTTTTCGCGGGCACGGGTGAGAAAGTCGGTGACATAGGCATCGAGCCACAGATCACCGGAACCCGGTCCCCACAGGCCGAACGAGCCGGACGAAGACTGATAGCTCAGAACGCGATAGATTGCGTCCTGCACACGCTTCTTCAGTTCATCCTGATCGCCAAGTCCGGCGCTTGCTTCGGAGCCTGCCGCCATTTCGCTCAAGTAAAGCAGGGGCAGGGCGCGGCTCGTCGTCTGCTCGGCGCAACCATATGGATAGCGGTCGAGCGCCATCAGAAGCGACGGCACGTCGAACGCCGCGCTGCGGGTGATACCGACGCTGACAAAAGCACCGTCGAGCAGGCTTTCCGAGAGCAGGCCGCCATCGATCTTGAGGCTACCGCCATTGGCCGGAAGGCTGACCACCTGACGTGTCGTGACTGGCAGATCGATCGGGCGCACCGGTAGTGACAGGTTCTGTTCGATGGACAGTCCGGCATCATTAGCGAGGCGTATCGTAATATTGCCCTGTCCCGTTTTCTGTGCGTTGAGCGGCACCGCGACGGATTGGCGTTTGCCACCGGCAAGCGCGAGCGTGTCAGGATAAGAGCCGATTTCCGTGCCGAGATTGTCGCTGGTTTCGACACTCAGACGATAATTTCCGTCAGGCGCATCCGTATTGGCGATATCGAGGCGCAGTGTCGCCTGATCTCCCGGCGCCATGAAGCGCGGCAGGCCAGCCGTAATGACAACCGGATCTCGCACGATCACATCGCTGGATGCGTGACCAACGGCCTTGCTTGTCCATGCCACGGCCATGACGCGGGCGGTTCCGTTGAACTGCGGGATATCGAAATCAACGGTTGCCTTGCCATCGCTATCCAGCTCGACAGGACCGGAGAAGAGCGCAACCAGCTTTTCGGTCGGCGGGCTGCCTTCCGCAGCCATGTTGCCACCGTCACCGCCGGTGCGCAGCTTGCCGGTTGTGCCAAGCGAACCATCGATAAGGCGTCCATACATGTCGCGCAGTTCAAGGCCGAGCTGGCGCTGGCCAAAGAACCAGTTTTCCGGGTTCGGAGCCTGATAACGTGTCAGGTTTAGTATGCCGACATCGACAGCGGCAACCATGACATAGGCCTGCTCGCCGCCTGCATCTTCTACCGAAACGGGAACCGAGAGCGTGCCGCGCGGTGTGATTTTCTCTGGCGGCGTCAGCTTGACGGCCAGTTGTTTGTCGGCGGGATCTACCTTCAGCCATTTGAGGCCAATGGCGCGGGCGGGCATGCGGCTTTCCTGCGCGCTGCCCGGGCGGAACAGCGTTGCGGTGACGTAAGCACCAGCGCCCCAGTTTTCGCCGACTGGAATGTCGATGGTTGCACCGTCAGCCGATACACTCTCGCTGATGGTCGTCAGCAGCTTTTCCGCGCCGATGGTGATCAGCAGCTCCCCGGCAAAACGCGGGCTGATCTTAAGCTTTGCCGTTTCACCGGCTGCGTAATGATCTTTGTCGAGCGCGATTTCGAGGCCATCCGGCGTTTCCGTTGAGGTCGCGGCCACATACCAGCCCGCGTCGAATTCGTAGCTTGAAGCCGGACCGGAAGCGTCGCCCGTCTCGATTTCAAGACGATAGCGACCCCAATCGACCGGCTGGGTGATGCTGGCTTCCGCATCAGCCTTGAGGTCGATCTTGCCGGTTGCAACCGACTTGGTGAAGGTGACTGGCTCGTAGTTCCAGCTATTGCCGCTGCGATACCATTGGTAATTGCGCTCAACCTTCACAAGCGACCAGACGGCACCGTCAAGGTTCGTGCGGTTGCCGTTGGCATCCGAAGCGATGAAACTAAATTTCGCAGTGCCGCCTTGCGGAACTTCGTCACCGGAGAAATCCGGTCTGATGCCGATCATCGATCCTTGCGGACGAACGGCAAGGTCGAGCTTGCGTTCCACAGCACGACCACCGCTTTCGCGCATGCGGACGGTGACGGCTGCATTGATAAGACGGGTGGTGGATGGCAGGTCATCGATCACGACCGGGAAGGTCGCCTTGCCATCGTCACCAACCTTGGGCAACTGATCCAGCGGCAGGCGGGTGGCTTCGCCCTGACCTTCGTCGGCCAGCCCGAAATAATAGCCCTTGAAACGGTCCCAGTCGCGCTTGGTCGAAAGTGTGACTTCGCCTTCGAGCGCCAATCCGGCGGCCGGTGCGCCATAGAGGAAACGGCCATCGACGGTCACATTGGCGGCTTCGCCACTGGCGATTTCCGGCTTGTCGGATGTTAGGTCGAACTCAATGCGGTCCGGCACGAAATCTTCAACCAGGAACATTTGCGAGGCGACAGCCGGCTGTTTCGGATCGGTGTAGATATTCATGTTCCATGTGCCGCGCATGGCATTGGCGGCCAATGTCAGATCGACGGAATGTCCGCCAGCCTTGCTGCTATCCGATACAAGGCGACGATCTTCCACGCCGTCCGGGCGCGTGAAGATGAAGGTCAGCGGCAGGTTGTCGACGGCGAGCGACGCATCATCCCGGGCAAGCGCTGCGGCATGAACCACTTCGCCTGCGCGATAGATGCCGCGTTCGGTCCAGGCATAAACGTCGAGCGCCTTGGGCGCTGCGCGCCCGGTGACACCGCGATCAGAAAGATCGAATCCTGCACGCGCCATATCAAGGAAGACAAAATCATCTTCACCCTGATTGGCCATCAGCACGGCAGGAACCATGCCATCGGTGCCGCGCGTGAGACCAGCGGTAAAGGTAGCGCGACCGTCGCGATCAGTTGTCGCTTCGCCCAACACTTCGTTGTTGCGAGCTAGCAATGTCAGCTTGACGCCGGACAGTGGTTCCGCCGTTTCGAGCGAACGCGCGAAGACATTGATGCCGTCCTGACCCGTATAGGTTGAAAGCCCGATATCCGACACAACGAACCACTGGGTCGCCTTGGTGTCATAGCTTTCGCCGCTCGCCTTGATCGGCTCTGCGGTCAGCACGTAGACGCCGGGCTTCCGCTGCGGCAGGGCTTCATCAATCGGGAAACTGGTGGTGACTTCCTTGTTCAGCTCTGCGGCTGCAGTGTCGATTTGGCCTTCCCAGACGGGTGCGCCCATCTGGTCAGAAATCGTGCTGACGTCATAGCCGTCGAGCTGACGCAGAAACTGGTAGCCGGACAAAAGCTGCGCCAGCGAACGGTCGCCGATGCGATAGAGCTTCACTTTGGCCGCGCTCATATTGACGCTGACCAGTGGAATGCCGCGACGCGCCTTGGCAGGCAGCACAAAGCTGTCGCCGGTAAAGCGCACCGATGGAGCACGGTCCTGCACATAGACGGACAGGGTTACCGGTGCTGGCAGCGTCTCGCCAATAGCAGCAGGCAAACCGGCGCGGAAGGTGACGCTGTAGGTGCGGCCATGTTTCAGACCTTCGACGCAGATCTGGCGATCCTTGGCTTCAATAGCCTTGGGTGCGGCGCTGTCCAATGTCACGAAGCTGGAATAGTCGGTGCCGCTTTTGACCAGTTCTTCGGAAAACTGCGCGCAGATGCGTGGCGATGCATTGTCGTTATCGACACTGTGGTCGACGATGCGGAAACCCTTGCGCGCCTTGAGGTCTTCATAGGCGGCGCGGACCGAAGCCGAATTAACGAGATTGAGGCTCGCATCATAGGCCTGAAGGGCAGGGCGGGACAATTCGCGACGGTCAAGCGCTTGCGCCATCGCATTCAGTGCATCGGCGCGCGCGGCCTTGCTGCGCGAGGTCTGATAGCCGTTCCATGCTGCCGATGTGGCGTCGCGCTTGAACTTGGCGGTTTCTTCGCTGTTGGAAGGTTCTGTTGCCAAAGTGGCCAGAGCCAGACCGGTCCAGAGCGTGCTGTCGTCAGGCGAAGCGCCGGCTGCAGCGGCAAACTTTTCCATCGCCGTGCGTGGATCGCTATTGGCAAGTGCGGAGGCAGCTTCCGCCTTCAGCGTGCTGAGGCCTTCGCCACCGTCCGCAGCCAGAATAGTGGTGCGGAAACGGCGGGCTTCATCGACAAGATTATCCGCGAAGAACGTAACTGCTGGTGGCGCGCCGATGTCGGCCTTGGCTGTGTCCTTGGTGGCGCCCGATACAACCTTACCGGCAATGGAGCCGACCGAAGGATTGAGCTTGTTGAAATCCGTCTTGAGGAAGCACCATTTGACCTTCGGATTATAGGTGAAGGCACGGCAGGCATTGTCACCGAGGCAGGTGCTCTTGCACTGGTCCAGTGTCACGTTCTTCTGGGTCCGTAGATCGAAGCCGAAATAATCGCTGTCTTCGGTGATTTCGATACGACGGGTTTCAGCGGCGTTCGACGGAGTGGGCGCAATGGCAAGCCCTGCGGTCAAACCAGTGATTGCAGCCAGCGTCAGGAAAACCTGTGCCCAAAGCGCACGACCCTGCTGCCGTTTGAAACCGTTAAGCATTTGCCTCTCCTTGCGATTTCGGTGCCCGACCACTGTCCCCTGGAAGAGCGGAAAGAATCTGCGCCATGTGAAGCTTGCCCACAACCCAGAGTCAAGTTGCTTTGCTAATATATACAATGTTCAATCATCATCACCCGCAATTATGACGGCTGTTCCGGCGCATCCGACAAGCGTGCTTTTGGCGTGCAAATTGAATGAGACGTGTCGCGATTGAGACTGAGCCTTGCTCCCATCGCCGTTACGTTTTCACTTTCTGACATCTTCGTTTGTTGTCCAACCTGGAGGAGGTAGACATGAGCAGGAACCGTGGCGTCGTCTATATGCGACCCGGAAAAGTCGAAGTACGTGACATCGAAGATCCGGTGCTGTCTGCACCCGATGGGAGGAAACTGGGTCACGGTGTCATTCTGAAAGTCATCTCGACCAATATATGCGGGTCGGACCAGCATATGGTGCGCGGACGCACGACGGCGATGCCGGGGCTTGTGCTTGGCCATGAGATTACCGGCGAAGTCATTGAGAAGGGTTCCGATGTCGAGATGCTCGAGGTCGGCGACATCGTTTCCGTGCCGTTCAATGTTGCCTGCGGTCGTTGCCGCTGCTGCAAGGAGCAGGACACCGGCGTCTGTCTGACCGTCAATCCGTCGCGCGCTGGCGGTGCCTATGGTTATGTCGATATGGGCGGCTGGATCGGTGGGCAGGCCCGTTACGTCATGGTGCCTTACGCCGATTTCAATCTGCTGAAATTCCCGGATCGTGACCGGGCGATGGAGAAGATCCGCGATCTCACCATGTTGTCGGATATTCTGCCGACCGGTTTTCACGGTGCGGTCAAGGCGGGTGTCGGTGTAGGCTCGGTGGTCTATGTGGCCGGTGCCGGACCAGTCGGTCTGGCAGCCGCAGCCTCGGCGCGCATTCTCGGCGCTGCCGTCGTGATGGTCGGAGACTTCAACAAGGAACGTCTGGACCATGCCCGCAAGGTCGGTTTCGAGCCGATTGATCTTTCCGCCAGCGACCGTCTGGGCGATATGATCGCGGAAGTCACCGGCAGCAATGAGGTGGACAGCGCCATTGACGCGGTGGGCTTCGAGGCCAGAGGCCATAGCGGCGGCGAACAGCCTGCTATCGTGCTGAACCAGATGATGGAAATCACGCGCCCTGCCGGTTCGGTTGGCATTCCGGGCCTCTATGTGACGGAAGATCCGGGTGCGGTGGATGGTGCGGCCAAGCAGGGCAGCCTGTCGCTTCGCTTCGGGCTCGGCTGGGCCAAGGCGCAGTCGTTCCATACGGGGCAGACGCCGGTTCTGAAATATAACCGGCAGTTGATGCAGGCGATCCTGCACGGCCGTCTAAACATTGCTGAAATCGTCAATGCGGAAGTCATTTCGCTTGAAGACGCAGCCGCTGGTTATGAGAGCTTCGACCAGGGCGTGGCGAAGAAGTTTGTGCTTGATCCGCACGGTATGCTCGGCAAGGCCGCGTAACCTTGCGAAGCACAGAAGCGCTGCGCCCCCGCGCAGCGCTTCTGTTGTCGCCTATTCCGCGTCGCTACGCTAAAACAACAGGCGGTAGCAACGATGCGGAGATTTCAACATGACCGATATTCGCCTCAAACGGATCTATGAAGCGCCGTCAAGCGACGATGGTTATCGGGTTCTGGTCGATCGTGTCTGGCCGCGCGGCATGACCAAGGAAAAGGCCGCTATCGATCTTTGGGCAAAAGATATCGCTCCGTCCACCGATCTTCGCAAATGGTTCAATCATGATCCGGCAAAGTGGGAGGAGTTTCAAAAGCGCTATTATGCCGAACTGCAAGATAAGTTGTCGGACCTCAAAACTCTGGTTGCCAAAGCCGGTAATGCGCCGCTGACATTGCTTTATGGCGCGAAGGACGAGGAACACAATCAAGCCGTTGTGCTGTATGAATTCATACAGAAGATGCACCTCGATTAAATTATTAGATATTTCTAATATAGTATTGAATATATGCACAAAAGTAGCATTCTTTATGAAGAATCATCGCTGATTTCAGATCGGCTGCTCTGTGATATAATCGCCCTCCGTCTATAGGATGCAGGCGACTGAGATGCTGGAAGCCGATAAAGTGTTCGCCGGTTCCATTCCGGAAAATTACGAGCGCTATATGGTGCCGTTAATCTTCGAGCGTTACGCTGCGGATATGGCCGAACGTGTGGTCAGTCTTTCCCCCGCAAACATTCTGGAAACCTGTGCCGGTACCGGTGCCGTCACGCGTGCTTTGGCACCGAGACTGGGCGGCGGCGCCCATTATATCGCAAGTGATCTGAACCAGCCGATGATTGATTTTGCGGCATCGCGGCAGCCGCCCGACAGCCGGATTGAATGGCGGCAGGCCGATGCTCTGGCATTGCCGTTCGAAGCGGCGCGTTTTGATGTGGTCTGCTGCCAGTTTGGTGCGATGTTTTTCCCCGACCGGATTGCCGGTTACCGGGAAGCGCGGCGCGTCCTGAAACCTGGTGGACGGCTTCTGTTCAGCGTCTGGGATCGTATCGAGGAGAACATCTTCGCGGATGACGTAACGCATGCGCTTGCCGAGATATTTCCGCAGGATCCACCGCGTTTTCTGACGCGGACACCGCATGGCTATCACGACACGGCGCTTATCCGCAGGGAACTTGAGGAGGCAGGCTTCTCGAATATCACGATCGAGACACGCGCCGAGCAAAGCTGTGCCTCGTCACCGCGCATCCCTGCCGTTGCTTGCTGTCATGGAACTTTGCTTCGTCAGGAAATAGAAACCAGAAATGCAGGCGGACTGGCTCCAGCGACGGAATATGTGACCGAGGTGCTTTCCGAAAAGCATGGCAGCGGTGAAGTTTCTGCCAAAATTCAGGCGCATATCATTCAGGCTGTGGCGTGAAATCCTAGAACGAAAGCGCCATCAGATCGCTTCGGATTTGATCGCCATTGCCTTGCGAGAGGTTCTTTTCAATTTCCGCATGCGTGGAGGTCCAGATGGGAACTGCGGCAGCCAAGGCTGCCTTGCCATCCGGTGTCAGTTGCAGCAGGCGCTCGCGGCGGTCGGCAGGATTGACCAGTATTTCCACCCAGCCCTGTCTTTGCAGTGGCTTCAGCGCGGCGGTGAGGGTGGTCTGATCCATCGCCAGCAATTCAGCCACTGGTTTCATCGGCGGTGGCGCAGGCCGGTTGAGCGACATCATCAGGGAGAATTGCCCATTCGTCATGCCAACCGGACGAAGAGCTTCGTCAAAACGCCGCGCAAGCGCACGAGCCGCTCGCTGGACATGCAGGCAGAGGCAGGTGTCTCTGACCAAAAGGGTTGTTTCAAAAGGGACTTCAGGGGCGTTTGACATGATCCATTAATATTGATATCAATGTAAATCGTCAAGCAAATATCCCGATATAACTGGGCGTTTTACCATCCGGGGGGCGGAGGAGGACTTGCATCATGAATGAAGTCGTATCCCGCGAAGTCTGGCTTGAGGCGCGTCGCGCGCTTTTGGCCAGAGAAAAGGAAGCGACGCATCTTCGCGATCGCGTCAATCAGGAAAGACAGGCGCTACCCTGGGTCAAGGTGGAGAAAGACTATGTCTTCGACACCCCGGCTGGGCGTCGAACACTGGCAGAGCTTTTTGACGGACGCAGTCAGCTGGTCGTCTATCATTTCATGTTCGGGCCGGAATGGGAGCAGGGCTGCGTTGGCTGTTCTTTCCTGGCCGATAATCTTGACGGTGCGCTGGCGCATCTCAACAACCATGATGTCACGCTTGTGGCTGTATCGCGCGGGCCTCTTGCAAAGCTGGAAGACTATAAGCGGCGCATGGGCTGGCATTTCCCATGGGTGTCGTCCTATGGCGGCGATTTCAACTTTGATTTCCATGTGTCGTTCGACAAGGCCGAGATCGAAGAAGGGCGCGTTTTCTACAATTTCGACAGGCTGGCGCCAGAGCAGGCGCATGACGAACTGCCCGGCATGAGCGCCTTCATCAAGGCTGATGATGGCACGATCTACCATACATATTCCAGCTATGTGCGTGGCATCGAGGAGTGGATCAGCACGCTGATGATCCTCGACCGGGCACCGAAAGGGCGTAACGAAGACAGCACTATGCACTTCGTGAAACGCCACGATGAATATGCTGCGCCAGCGGCAAAGCACAGCTGTTGCAGCTGAACGCTGAATTCAAATCCTGGGAGGAATGACAATGAATAACGGAGCATCACCGTTCGTCTGGTACGAACTCATGACTGAAGATGCCGCCGAGGCCGCAAATTTTTACGGCAAGGTCGTCGGTTGGAATACCAAGGATTCGGGCGTCCCCGGTGTGAATTATACCCTGCTGGAAGCGCCCGGTTGTGCAGTCGCCGGTATGATGGCGCTGTCCGACATGCCAAGCGGAGATTGTGGCGCAAAGCCCGGCTGGCTCGGTTATATCGGTGTGGCCGATGTGGACGCAATGTCTGAGAAGGTTACCGCCGCGGGCGGTAAGATCCTTCAATCGGCTTATGATATTCCAACCGTTGGGCGGTTTGCCATCGTGGCGGACCCACAGGGTTCAGTCTTTGCGCTTTTCGAGCCGAAAGACCCGCCAGAACCACCAGCTGATTTTGGTTCGCGCAAGGTGGGTCATCCCGGTTGGCATGAGCTTTATGCCAAGAACGGCGAGGAAGTCTTCGGCTTTTATGAGAAAGTGTTCGGCTGGAAGCTCGCGCGCGATTTCGATATGGGCGGTATGGGCAAATACAAGATCTTCAGCGTAAACGGTGCAGATACAGGCGGTATCATGACGGCGCCGCCGAATGTGCCGCAGGGCTGGGGCTTTTACTTCATGGTGGATGGAACGAACGCCGCTGCCGAACGCGTCAAATCGCAGGGTGGCACGGTTACATTCGGGCCGACCGAAGTGCCGAATGGCGAGTGGATCATCCAGTGTCTTGATCCGAAGGGCGTGGCCTTTTCACTGGTCTCAGCGACACAATAAGGAGCGTGCGCGAAAGCGCATGAAACATTCAGAACGTCAGACGGCTTCTGGTTTTAAATCAGAAGTCGTCTTCGTGATGATAATGGCGCAGATAGGCGAATGCTGTTCCCACCAAGATCGGCAGAAGCAAGATTCCCGTCCAGAATATAATATTGCTCATTTTCTCCCTCCCTGTTGCCCTCAAACCGAAACGATAGCCTGAGACAGTATGCGGGCACTTCAAACAACGCAGAAAGCGGACATTTGTTCCAGTCAGCATCGCTTGCGCGTAAAGCTATTGCCATAACGTCCGCGTTTGAGTAGAAGTGCGAATACATCAAGAGTTGGGGAGACGCCCAACGCCAACCTGCCGCTCCGGGCAAGGTGGTACTCCCTGACAAGGGAGGATGTGGCCAAACCGGCAACTATGCGGATAAAGCCACTCGCGTCTACCTGACAGAACTAGGGACCGACGCGATCATGCCGATAAAAATTCCTGACGATCTGCCAGCAACCAGTGTTCTCCAGGCCGAGGGCGTTATGGTCATGCGCGAGGCGGATGCCGTGCGTCAGGACATACGGCCCTTGCGCATCGGCCTGCTCAATCTCATGCCCAACAAGGCGACCACCGAAACGCAGATTGCACGCCTGCTGGGCGCGACACCGCTTCAGGTGGAACTGACGCTGGTGCGCATAACCAATCACGTCGCGCGCCATACCTCCGCCGATCACATGCTGTCTTTCTACCGCCCGTGGGAAGATGTGCGTGACGAACGCTTCGATGGTTTCGTGATCACCGGTGCGCCGGTGGAACGCTTGAACTTCGAAGACGTAACCTATTGGGATGAGTTGCAGCGCGTTTTCGACTGGACGCAGACCCATGTGCATCGTTCGCTGAACATCTGCTGGTCGGCGCAGGCCGCCGTTCATCATTTCCATGGCATGGGCAAGTATGAACTGCCGGCCAAGGCTTCGGGCGTCTACAGCCAGCAGAATCTTGCACCCGCATCGCCCTATCTGCGTGGTTTCTCGGATGATTTTACCATTCCGGTTTCACGTTGGACGGAAGTGCGCAAGGAAGACATTCCGCAGAATAGCGGTTTGAATGTTCTCGTCGATAGCGCTGAATCCGGCCTTTGTCTGCTGGAAGACCCAAATCACCGCGCGCTGCATATGTTCAACCATGTCGAATATGACACCACGTCGCTGGCTGACGAATATTTCCGCGATATTCAAGGCGAGCCAGAAACGAAGGTGCCTGCGAATTATTTCCCGGAAGATGATGCCACGCGCCCGCCGCAAAATCGCTGGCGCGGCCACGCGCATCTCCTGTTCGGCAACTGGATCAATGAGATTTACCAGTCAACGCCTTACGATCTGGAAAATATCGGCAAAAAGTGATTGCCGCTGAATAAAGAAAACCCCGGAATGGAAGTTCCGGGGTTGTTGTTTGGGATGAAGCGAACTCAGCTGCCGACGCGATCGAGCCAGCGATGCCATTCGGCTTCCGAACCGTGGAACACGTTCAGGTCGATCTTGTTGCTCACGCCCTGAGACAGACCCGATCCGGAATATTGCCAGAACAGCCATGGGCGGCCCGGATAGACCTTGGATGGGTGCTGGGCGACGGCGCGCAACCAGAACGGATAGTCATTGAACGCGCCTCTCAGATTGTCGTCATAGAAATCCGGTGCGGTATAAATGACCGGTCGCTTGCCGTAATGGCGCTCAAGCTTGTCCATGAAGACTTGCATCTTCTCGCGCACCTGTTGCGGCGAAGGACGGCGGCGGCAGGCGGAATCGCCATTCCATTCCACGTCGATCACGGGCGGTAGCGCATCAGGATCCTTCGGCACATTGCGGATGAACCAATCGGCCTGCTCGCTGGCGACGCGGCACCAGTAGAAGAAGTGATAAGCGCCGCGCTTGATTCCAGCTTCCTTGGCCTCACGCCAGTTTTTGCGGAACATCGGGTCGAGATGGTCGCCGCCGTCAGTCGCCTTGATATAGGCGAAGTTCGCGCCTTGCGTGCGCAGCTTTGGCCAGTCGATATCGCCCTGCCAGCGCGACACGTCAACGCCGTGAACTGCGAGCTTGCGCGGTGACGCACGGCCAAAATTGATCGGCTTCGCATCACGGAAGCGGTGGCTATAAATTCTGGAGCGGTCCTGTGCCGTACGGGCTTGCGGCTCCAGACGCACTGCCGGATAGGCCGCGACCTGCGGTGCAGGCACACGCGGCGCTGCCGCTTGCGGTGTCGGTACTTGCGGAACTGTGGCTGGAATCTGCGCGACGGGGCGCTCCTGCAAGGGCGCGCGCGGTTGCGGCGCAACAGGTGCAGGCGGCTGAACCTTGAACGGTCCGCCATCCGGAACAGGTCCGGCCCAGGCGAGCACTTCTTCTTGCGGGGGAAGCGGCTGTGCACGCGGCGCGCTTGCCGCTTCGGTTACGGCTGCGGGCGGAACTGGCCTCACAACAGAACTGGTCATCTCCGCCGATGGTTTCGGCTGGAGCATGATGCTGTCGATGCCGGAACTCGATGTGCAGCCCGACAGGGCGGCGCAAGCGAGCGCAATGGCAGACACGACCAAAGAACGCGAAGGCGAAGAACGCATGGGCACCCGTACTCAAAACAAATGGGCTGCAACGCTCTTCCGAGTCATTGCTTTGTTTAGAGTAGCGGCAAAAACTGAATCCAAAGTTTACGAAAGTGCTAACGCACGCGGTTCAAATTGAGCTTTCGAGGATTTTTATCAATGCTGTTGCAGATTTCTCCAGATGGGCTTCATCAAAGCCTGAGAAACCAAGGATAAGTCCCTGTCGCGGCAGGAAAAACCGGTAGAGGGGCGAGAACGGTTGAACGTTAATCCCGGATTCTGCAAGTTTTTCTGCAAGTGCCACATCATTTTGGTTGTCGGAAAGCGCGAGCAGCAGAGTCAGGCCCGCAGGCGGCGCTTCGATCCTGAAAAGTGCCGGTTCACCGGGAGACAATGTCGCAATAAGCCTGTTGCGACGGGACGCGTAGAGGCGGCGCATCCTCCGGATGTGCTGGGCGAAGGCGCCGGTTTCGATGAATTGCGCCAGCGCCGGTTGTGCGAGAAGCGACGGCGGCGGCAAAAGCTCTTGTCGAAGTGTGCGAAACTTGTCTGTCAGTTGCGGAGGCACAATCAGGAAGCCGAGCCGCAAGACGGGCGAAAATACTTTCGAGAAACTGCCGATATAGAGAATGCGGTCGCGGTCGAGCGACATCAAAGCCGGAAGCGGCTGGCCGATATAGCGGTGCTCACTGTCATAGTCGTCTTCGATGATGAACGCGTCGCTCTCGCGAGCCCAGGCGATAAGATCAAGCCGCCGGGCCAGCGGCATGGTTACGCCTGTGGGATGATGGCGGGCAGGCGTTACAAATGCCGCGCGCGCATGCATGGCGGCGTGCCGTCCCGCTGTCACATCCAGACCATTGCCGTCGACGGGCACCGAAACGACGTCAATTCCCTGACCGCCAAGAATGTTTCGGGCTGGGGAATAGCCCGGCTCTTCCATCCAGATTTTGTCGCCCGGTGCGAACATGGCTTCACGGAGCAGAGAAAACGCGTCGGTGCTGCCGCCAGTAATCAGAATTTGCGCGGGGTCAACAGCCATGCCGCGCCATTCGTGCAGATGGCGGGCGAGGGCGGCACGCAGCGGCAAATAGCCGAAAGGATCGTGCTCGTTCAGCAGACTGGTGTCAGGGTTGCGCCAGATGCGCCCGAGAAGCTTGCCCCATTCCGCATGGGGAAAATGATCGCTGTCGAACACGCCTTGCTGAAAAGGCTGCGGGACACGCGCTGTCTTGGTTACGGTTTTTGCTGTTTTGAAAGTGCCCGTTGGCCCGGTTTTTAGCGTCACTTCCGGCAATTGAGCGGCTATGCGTGTGCCTGAACCATGCTTGCCCTCCAGATATCCCTCCGCGATCAGCTGGTCATAGGCTGCCAGCGCCGTGGCGCGAGACACGCCTAACTCTTCTGCGAAAGCACGCGTCGAGGGAAGGCGGCTTTCAGGCTTCAGCCTTCCGGTGAGAACGGCCTGTCTTATCTGTTCTGCCAACTGCACGGCGAGCGGAATATCGCTTGTCCGGTCAATGCCGAACTCCGGTATTGATGCGATAAGTGGCATGGCTCTATATCTTTTAAGTGGTTATTTTCAACATACCACTATGGCGGCATTTTGCAGGTATTGAAAGTTCAAATGCAGACGGGAATGACCAGCATGACGAATGCCCCCACAGAAAGAGCCAGAGTGAAACGCCTGCATGATCGCGGCCATTATGATGCGGACAGCGTGCATGCGATCATTGATGCGCAGCCGCTCGCCCATGTGGCTTATGTCTTCAATGGCACGCCCTATGTGTCGCCGACGCTGGTATGGCGGGAAGGCAATTTCATCTACTGGCACGGCTCATCGGCAAGCCGCATGCTGGAAGCCTGCGAGGAAGCGGAAGTCTGTGTCAGTTTCGCGACTCTGGACGGGTTCGTTCTGGCGCGTTCTGCTTTTCACCATTCCTGTAACTATCGTTCCGTGATGGCTTTCGGCACTGCGAAGAAGATCACGGATGTCACGGCGAAGGAACGGCATTTGCGCAACTTCGTGAACGGGCTGTTTCCTGACCGCTGGGAAGGGCTACGTCCGATGATGGCCAAGGAACTGAAGGCGACCATGCTTCTGGAACTGGAGCTGAACGAAGCGTCAGCAAAGGTTCGGTCCGGTCCGCCGAAGGATGATGAGCCGGATTACGCGTTGCCGATCTGGGCAGGGGTCATTCCGGTGATGACGCAGCTTGGTGAGCCGATTGACGATGACCGCCTGTTGCCGGGTGTAACTGCTCCACAAAATGTACAGCAATTCGGCTATCTGGCAGATGCGGCGGAGTAAGTATCCCAAGCGTCAGACCGTCAGCCACGTAAACCGAGCTTAGGCGGTCTTGGAGTGTATGACGGGGAACTGATCAAGCGTCGGGCTCGTTTCCGCACGGTGCTTGACGCTCTCGATCTGCTTCATGAGTTCGGCGATCTTTTCCGGTTGGAAGACGCCGCACTCGTAAATCTGGATGATTTCACGGACCAATTCGTCCTTCAGGGGCGAGGTAACAGGACAGCAGCCAATGGCCGTGCAAGTCTGAATATAGGCTTGCTGCAACCTTGCCAGCTCGTCGGCCTTGAACCGCCCAAAGTAATAGTCCCTCGAAAAAGGCATTCCCATGCATTCCGCAATGTGACCGGTGGAGGCAATCCACGCGCGTCTGTGTTCGGAAACTTCCCAGTCTGCTGAAGCTAACTATAGCATATGACTGGAGATCGTAACCGCCAATCGTTTACGTCTTCTAAAATATTTGGATTTTTTGGAATATTTATTACAAGAATAAGTATTGTTTTACTCAATAATGCATCTCTTACTGGCGCCTGCTTTTGTGGGATAGGGCTCAGCGTAGAAACGCAATATTTGCTTCCGTTGTCATGGCCATGGCTTGCATGAGCGCTGCTGCATGCAACAATCGGTCTTTTTCCGTGCTGCTGGCGGTCACCGATAAGGCCAGAATCCGGCCTGCACCGGCCTTGGTGGTTTCGATCAATGATGCGGGCTCGAAAACAGCCAGCGTCCGAAGCATATTCTGAACAGCTATGCGCACATCCGGCACCGGATGGTCGGCCAATTGCGCAAGCTCCAGCGCTGCCGAGCCGAGATTCAAGACGGCCAGCATGCCGCGCAAATCCTGATGCGCTTCGGTTGACGCAGCTGAGGTCTCCGTCACCAGCAGACGCGAGATGCGGTCGGCGCTCTGGCTGATCCACGCCTCGATGGAAATTGAGCGCGGCGAAGCCCCGATCTTCTTCAGGCTGTCGCGCATGGCGCGTTTCATGCGGCGCTGCGCAGCATGGGTGTTCGGCGGGAAGAGCAGGGAGAAAACAAGCGTTCCGATGCCGATGCCGAGAAGAAGCGCAATCACGCCGTTTAAAAATGAGGTGGCGTCGACCCGCGTGAAGTTATCGGGTCCGATCAAATCCCAGAAGAAGATCGCGAATGCTGATCCTTTGGCAATTGTCGAAGGATTGCGCATGGCAAGCCCGGCACAGATCAGCACCGGAGCAATGACGATGGTAAAGGGCAGGAAGCCCCATATGACCGGCAAAACGCCGAAATTCATGATCGCCGCCACGACCGCAGCGATGGCGGAACCTTTCAGAAATTCTGTGCCGCTGGCAACCGGATTTGGTCTGGTTGCGAAAAGGGCGTTGACCACACCAACAACGATGACGAAACCCGCACCGGACGGCCATGCGGTAAAGATCCAGATCGCCGATGCCGCGGCCAAAGCCACGAATGCGCGAATGCCGTTGATCAGCGCCGCCGTGTGGTCGACATGGTAGGATAGACGCACACGGTTGGCTTTTGGATGGGTTGTGTCGAGTTCGGCCTCGATACCCAAAGCCTGTTCCTGAAAACTGAGCATGCTGCGCAAGCGGTACAGGAACATTAGCCGCCCGGATGCGAGTTCGGCATTACCGGCCGTTTCTGCTTCCGCCGTCCGGATGATCTTTTCGCGCAGGGCTTCGAGATCGACGCTTTCGTCGCCATCCGCGATCCGCGCCATGGCGTCTCGTGCTTCCAGCAGCAAAGGATCGTCACGGGTGGTTTGCGGCGGCATTTCCAATATGGCTCGAACAGCCGATGCCTGTTGCAGCGTGACGACCATGGCCTGACGGAGATAGCCCACGCTGCGCCTGACGGTGACAGAACTCGCGGCCTTGTATTCAATGGCGGTATCGAAGGCGATTGCATTGCGATAGGCGGTTTGGAGCGCGCCGGTTCCAGCTTCCCCGCCGAGCATTTCCGCGCAGAGTTTAGCCGTCTGTCGCATGAACTTTCCAAGCTGCGCGCGGGCCTCCTCGAAGGGATTGTCGGTACTGAACAGCCAGGTAATGATTGCTTCGGTGACGATGCCGAGTGCGATGTAGATCAACCGGGATACGGCGATTTCAAACACATTTTCCGGATCGGACAGCGAGTCGATGGCAACGATGGCCGCCGTATAGCCAGCGAGTACCGCGCCATAGGAGCGAAAGTTGCGCAAGCCCGTCGAAAGAGCGGTGCAAAGGCCGATCCAGCTTGCAAGCACCAGCAGAAACAAGGTTGGCGTCTGGATGAAGATTGCTGTGAGCAATACGGCCACCACAACGCCGATTGCCGTGCCCATCAGGCGGTAAATGCTCTTGGAAACGCTCATTGCGCGGCTGCTTTGAGCGACGATCCACACCGTCATGGCGGCCCATTTCGGGTCGTCCATATTCATCAGGAAGGCGATATAAAGCGCGATCAGCGATGCGGCGGTGGTGCGTACCGCAAAAATGAGATCGTTGCGCTTGATGATCATGATTTCAATAGGTTGCCGCGAGAGGCTGAAAAGGTGGCGATGTTAAGTAACGACGATGATAGAGGTTTGGCGGCTGCGTCAAGCAACTATTGTTTCAAAACGCCGTGTGTAGTGCGTTTAGAGGTTGTTGCTCTATATTCCGAAGCCATAAAATAGGCTGCAAGTTTATTGAAAGCTGATTGAAAGCTTGGCTGCTGTAACCATTCTCGACCGATTAGAGGAATCGGCTGCATATCAGGAGGAGGGTTCGGCTTTTGCCGGACTGAAGCATTCCTTGGAGGAGCCTATATGAAAATTTCAACGAATTCGCTTCGGCTTGTTTGGCACGCTGCGCTTTTGAGCGGTGTCATGGCGCTCGGCGCCGGTGCTGCGCATGCCGAAAAACTGACGGTTATTGTCGGCGGCATGGAAAAGCAGATTTATCTGCCAGCTGTACTGACCGAAAAGCTTGGTTACTTCAAGGATGAAGGCCTCGACGTCGAGCTGATCAACAGCCGCGCAGGCGTGGACGCCGAGAACGAGTTGCTTGCCGGAGCCGCGCAGGCCGTGGTCGGCTTCTACGACCACACCATCGATCTTCAGTCGAAGGGCAAGTTCATCCAGTCCATCGTGCAGTTCAGCCAGGCGCCGGGCGAAGTGGAACTGGTTTCGACGAAATATGCTGACCAGATCAAGTCACCCGCCGATTTCAAGGGCCACACGCTGGGCGTGACGGGCCTTGGCTCTTCCACAGACTTCCTGACGCAGTATCTGGCCGTGCGCAACGGGCTGAAGCAGGGCGATTACACGCTGCTGCCGGTTGGCGCGGGCAATACCTTCATCGCAGCCATCAAACAGGACGCTATTCAGGCCGGTATGACCACCGAGCCGACAATTGCCACCATGCTCAAGACTGGTGAAGCCAAGGTTCTGGTCGATATGCGCACGCCGGAAAAGACCGCCGAAGCGCTTGGCGGACCTTACCCGGCAGCATCCTTCTATGTGCAGTCAGCCTGGCTCGAAACCCATAAGGAAGAAGCGCAGAAGCTGACCAATGCTCTGGTCAAGACCATGCGTTACATCGCTTCGCACAGCGCCGAAGAAATCGCCGATCAGATGCCGAAAGATTATTATGTCGGCGACAAGGACCTTTATGTGAAGGGTCTGGCTGAAGGCAAGGCGCAGTATACGCCGGATGGTCGTATGCCGAAGGATGGTCCGGAAACGGTTCTGAAGGTGCTCGCAACCTTCAAGAAGCCGTTGCAGGAAAAGCAGATCGACCTGTCGAAGACCTATACGACGGAATTCGTCGACAAGGCTAACGCGACGCTCGACGCCGCGAAGTAAGCGGGCCCCCGGCTGACGTTCGCAAATGAACGTCAGTCCCGCCGACCCAAACACATTCAACAGCATTGCAGGCGCGCAATAACAAGCATTGCGCGCGAGCGGTGCCGCACATCCGCGAGGAACCTATGCTGATGGAAGCCCCGAAAACCATTGCGCGCGACGAAGCCGGTAATGGCGCGCCCGCAATCGAACTCAACAATGTGACCCGACGTTTCGTCACGCCTGACGGCAAGATGATGACGGCACTGCGCGATTTCACCATGCATGTCGGCAAGGGCGAGTTTGCCTGCGTCGTCGGCCCCACGGGTTGCGGCAAGTCCACAACGCTCAATCTCGTGACCGGTCTTGCCAAGCCGAGCGCCGGTGAAGTGCGCCTGATGGGGCAGCCCATTGAGGGCATCAGCCCCGATATCGGCTTTGTGTTTCAGGCGGATGCGCTGTTTCCCTGGCTCAATGTCATCGACAATGTGAGCGCCGGCCCGCGCTATCGCGGCATGGGTAAGGAAGAAGCCTATGAAAAGGCGCGCAGCTGGATTACCCGCGTTGGTCTTGCGCGCTTTGAAAAGCACTATCCGCATCAGCTTTCTGGCGGTATGCGCAAGCGCGTGGCGCTGGCCCAGACCTTCATCAATGAGCCGAAAATCCTGCTCATGGACGAGCCGTTCAGCGCCCTCGACATTCAAACCCGCACGCTGATGCAGGGCGAATTGCTCGACCTTTGGCAGCAATCCGGCGCTTCGGTGATTTTTGTCACCCACGACCTCGAAGAAGCGATCGCCCTTGCCGACAAGGTTTATGTGCTGACCGCCGGACCGGCCACGGTCAAGAGCGTCTATAATATCGACATTCCCCGCCCGCGCGTCATGGAAGACATTCGTTATGACGACAAGTTCGTCGAAATCGCAAAAGTGATCTGGGACGACCTGCGTGAAGAAGTGCAGATCGGCCAGCAGCGCGCGCTGGCAAGCGGCAAATAAAACCGGGAGGAACCGACATGACTGCACAAACTCTTGCTTCTCCCGCGGGCGCTCAGGCCAATGGCAGCGCTGCGGAACTCGCCCGCACGGAAGCGACCTTCCGCGCCAAGTCGCGCCAGCGTCGCGCCGTCGTTATTCTCGTTCGCCTCGCCATTCTGTTCGCAGTCCTTGGCGGCTGGGAACTGGGCGCCCGGACGGGCTTTATCGATCCGTTCTTCTTTGCCAGCCCGTCGGGAATCGCTGACCAGATCTGGATCTGGATCACGGAAGGCACATCGCAGGGTCCGCTTTCCGAGCAGATCATCGTGACGCTTGAAGAAACCGTCCTCGGCTTCCTCATCGGTGCTGTCGGCGGTGTCATCTGCGGCATCATTCTCGGTCGTAACAAGTTTCTGGCCGATGTGTTTTCAATCTATATCAAGATCGCCAACTCGATCCCGCGTGTTGTTCTCGGCTCGATCTTCATCATCGCGCTCGGTCTCGGCATGGCCTCCAAGGTCGCGCTCGCTGTGGTCATGGTGTTCTTCGTGGTCTTCGCCAATGCGTTTCAGGGTGTCCGTGAAGCGGATCGCGCCTTGATCGCCAATGCGCAGATTCTCGGCGCTTCGCCGTCGCAGATCACCCGCTCGGTCATCATCCCATCGGCCATGAGCTGGATTCTGGCCAGCCTGCATGTCAGCTTCGGCTTCGCGCTTGTCGGTGCCGTGGTTGGTGAATTTCTGGGCGCCAAGAAGGGCGTTGGCCTGATGATCTCGACGGCGCAGGGCTCGTTCAATGCCAATGGCGTTTTCTCCGCCATGGTCATTCTGGCCGTGCTGGCACTGGTGGTCGAATACATCATCACGCTGATCGAAAACCATCTCGTCAAGTGGCGTCCGCAGGCTCTGTCCGAACAGGGCAGCTGATAACGAAAACTGAGAATTGATAGAGCGGTTCCGTCGGAACCGCTCTATCCGTTTGTTTTCACGCATTATCCTACGCAAAACCGCTTCGCACTTTTGCTGGAAATGCTCTTAATCAGGCGGCGGGCAAGGTCACAACGACCGTAAGCCCGCCGCCTTTCGTTTCCTGAAGCTGCACATCGCCCTCTGCCGCATCGGCAACTTCCCGCACGATGGCTAGGCCGAGACCGCTTCCTTCGGCAACCGTTCCGGGCACACGATAGAAGCGCTCGAACACATGTTCGCGCTCCGCAACTGCAATGCCGGGGCCGTTATCTTCGACCATGATACGAACCTGACCATTCTGGCCATCGATACTCAAGGTCACCATGCCGCCTTGCGGTGTGTAGCTGAGGGCATTGTCCACCAGATTGACGATCATTTCGCGCAGCATCGTGCCATCGCCTGAGACCGTTGCATTCTCCGTTTTCAGATCGAAGCCAAGATCGATGTTGCGGTCGAAGGCCTTTCCGGCAAGGCTTTCCAACACCTGCTTTCCAGCTTCGGCCAGATCGACACGGTCGGCGCGCGGGCGTCTGCTGCCGGGCTCCGCACGCGATAGCGTCAGCAATTGCGCGGCGAGGCGCGAGAGTTGCATGGCCGTGCTTTTGAGGCTAGCGAGCACTTCGTTTCGATCATCTTCATTGGTCGTACGCACGGCAAAACTCGCCTGCGTCGTCAGCGTGGCAATCGGCGTGCGAAGCTGATGCGCGGCGTTCTGGATAAACCGGCGCTGCGCCGACATCTGCTTGCGTACTCGCTCCATATATTGGTTGAGCGCGGTGACCAGCGGTCGCAATTCCGTCTGCACGGTCTGAGGATCGAAGGCCTCCAGCTCCGATTTACGATTGCGCACTTCGTTGCGCAGCCGGATGAGCGGACGCAACACGAAACGCAGCCCCAGCAGGGATAAAGCGCCCGCTGCGATGATGAGCAGGGATTGTTGCCAGACCGAATGCAGCCAGAGATCGCGCTGCATGGCATCATAGGCGGCCATCCGAAGTTTCGACACGATAATAAACGCGGTCTCCGTAGCCTGTTGAAAACATTTCCAGAGCGACCGGAGGTATGACAGCATCAATGGCGTCGTGTGACGCAGCTGTCGCTTCGCCAATTGCGCGGGCAGAGGCTGTCAGCATCCGGTCGGAGACGATGCCTGCGATATTTTCCGAGGAGCGCCACGCCGTCCAGAGATTGAGGGCCGCCACAACGATCAGCGGCACGACAATCCACGAGACAAGCTGGGCGCGAAGACTTTGGGACAGTCTGGAGAAAAGGCGAGCCATATCAGCCTGCGTCACGCAGAAGATAGCCAAGGCCGCGTAATGTCACGATTTCCGCCTTGCTGCCTTCGAGTTTTTTGCGCAATCGGTGAATGTAGATTTCGATGGCGTTTTCGTCCGTCTCGCTGTCAAAATCATAGATGCCCTGAACCAGTGTCGCCTTGCTGACGGTGGTTCCAATCCGGCGCAGCAGCTGTTCCAGCACCGCGTGCTCTTTGGGAGCCAGCGGCAGCGCATCCTCCCCCACCGAAAACAGCCGGGTATTGGTGTCGAAGCGCAGCAAGCCGCAAGTGACGACCGGCGCAGTGCGCTGGCTTGCCCGGCGCAGATGCGCACGAATACGCGCTTCCAGCTCGCTTAGTTCGAAGGGCTTTGCAAGATAATCGTCTGCTCCGGCGTCCAGCCCGCGAATACGGCCATCGAGGCTCGCATTGGCGGTGAGTATAATGACCGGCACTTCATTGCCGCGATTGCGTATCTGCTCCAGCACGTCCAGCCCGGTCTTGTCCGGCAGGCCGAGATCAAGAATGACGAGATTATACTCCGTGAAAGCCAAAGCCTGTTCAGCGTCGGCGGCATCGTGAACCGTATCGACGTTGTAATTCGACTGTTGCAGGCTTTTGGCAAGCCAGCTCGCGAGGGTCAGATTGTCTTCGACAAGCAATATACGCATAAGTGGCGATGATAGAGCACAACCGAAGTAGTGTGAAACGGTTTTGAGAGAAGATACGCGTAAAAACAAAATGTTAGAGCGCTAACTTGATTCAACCAAGCTGAACCTAAACCGATAAGGCGGCCTTCACATTGCGGTGGTCGGACGTTATAAGCGTTTCGGTTTACCGGATGTGAGGATAAGACCTTGAAAATCGGCGTTGTTACCGTTTCTGACCGTGCAAGTCGCGGCGAATATGAGGATCTGAGCGGTCCAGCCATCGAAGCATGGCTGAAGAGCGCAATCGTCACGCCATATGAAACGGTGAAGCGCGTCATTCCCGACGGGATGGCGTCGGTACGTGATACGCTGATTGCGCTTTGCGACGACGAGGCTTGTGATCTGATCCTGACCACCGGCGGCACAGGCCCGAGCCCACGCGATGAGACAACGGAAGCGATGCACGCTGTGCTGCACAAGGAATTGCCGGGTTTTGGCGAGTTGATGCGTCGCGTCAGTCTGGATCAGACGCCGACGGCAATTCTTTCGCGTCAGACGGCAGGCAGTCGCGGCAAGAGTTTCATTTTGAACCTGCCGGGCAAGCCAGCATCCATCGCAATGACCTTGCAGGCGGTCTTTCCCGCTATCCCGTATTGTTTGGATTTGATCGGTGCAGGCCGCATCGAAACCGACCCTGCAATCGTTAAGGCGCATCGTCCGGGCTAAGAAAAACCGCGCAGCGATTCCCGATTTGGACGGAATTCTACATTGCCTTTCGTCTGTTGTCATCACGACGAATTGCGCAACCCTGCTTTGCACTTTTATATGATTTCAACGCTTGCTTTTCCCTGAAACCGCGCCGAATAATAGCGAAAAAAGGGGTACTAAGTGAAGCCATTTGACGAAATGCTCAACCATGGCGGGAATGTCCGCCCACCTTACGAATTTCTCAAACAGTGGCTCGACGGCCAGGATTCTGGCAAGCTTTTGCAGAAGTCTCATGATGCCGAAAGCGTCTTTCGCAAGACCGGCATTACCTTTGCGGTCTATGGCGATCAGGAAGCCGCCGAGCGGCTTATTCCCTTCGATATTATCCCGCGGATTATTTCCGGTCAGGAATGGCGACGCCTGTCGCAGGGCATCGAACAGCGCGTCATGGCGCTCAATGCCTTTCTTGACGATATTTATCACCGGCAGGAAATTATCAGGGCAGGGCGCATCCCTAAGGAACTGATCACCAAGAACGAGGCATTTTTGCCTGAAATGATCGGTTTTCGTCCGCCCGGTAATGTCTATACGCATATTATCGGCGTCGATATCGTGCGCACGGCGGAAAACCAGTTCTATGTGCTGGAGGACAATGCCCGGACGCCGTCCGGCGTTTCCTATATGCTGGAAAATCGCGAAACGATGATGCAGCTTTTCCCGGAGCTGTTCCAGAACGTCAAGGTGCGTCCGGTCGAGAACTATCCGCAACTTCTGCGCCAGTCGCTGGCCAGTGTTGCGCCTCCCGGCACACAGGGCGTGCCGACCGTCGCGGTGCTGACGCCCGGCATTTATAATTCCGCCTATTTCGAACATGCGTTTCTGGCCGACCAGATGGGTGTCGAGCTGGTGGAAGGAAGCGATCTGCGGGTAGTCGACGGGCGCGTGGCGATGCGCACCACGCAGGGCTATCGTGCCATCGACGTGCTTTACCGCCGTGTGGACGACGCTTATCTCGACCCACTGACGTTCCGTCCGGATTCGACGCTCGGTGTTGCCGGCATCATGGATGTCTATCGCGCGGGCAATATCACCATTGCCAATGCGCCGGGCACCGGTATTGCGGATGACAAGGCGATCTACTCCTACATGCCGGAAATCGTCGAGTTCTATACGGGACGCAAGGCGATCCTCGAAAACGTGCCGACATGGCGCTGTTCGGAACCGGACAGTCTGGCCTATGTGCTCGACAATCTTGCCGACCTCGTCGTCAAGGAAGTGCATGGTTCTGGTGGTTACGGCATGCTGGTCGGGCCAGCTTCCACCAAGGCGGAACGGGAAGCCTTTTCGAAGAAGCTCAAGGCCCGCCCGCGCAACTATATCGCACAGCCGACGCTGGCGCTTTCCACGACCCCGATCTTTACGGAAAAGGGTCTGGCGCCACGCCATGTCGATCTGCGTCCCTTCGTGCTGGTTTCCGATCGTATCCGCATCACGCCCGGCGGCTTGACCCGTGTGGCGTTGAAGGAGGGATCACTCGTTGTGAACTCCAGCCAGGGTGGCGGCACCAAGGATACCTGGGTTCTGGACGACTAGACGTTACGTGAATACGATTTTGTGTGCGTGGAACCCGGCATCAAGACCGGAGCGCGAAGACGGAGCCGAAAAGGCTCAACAAGGGGAATGATTTCATGCTTTTAGGCCGCACGGCAAACGGGCTTTTCTGGATGTTCCGCTACATAGAACGGGCGGAAAACATGGCTCGCCTGGTGGATGCCGGATTGCGCATGGCGCTGACCAAGACGTCCGATGCGCCGGAGGAATGGTCTTCCGTGGTGGTATCGGCGGGCGCGAGTCAGGCCTTTTCCGCCAAATATGATGCATACAATGCTGCAAATGTTACTGATTTCCTGCTGCGGGATACCAGCAATCCGTCAAGCGTGATGTCGTGTTTTGAGACAGCGCGTTCCAATGGGCGCATGGTACGTACCGCGCTGACGCGTGAAGCATGGGAAAGTGTCAACGAAGCATGGATGCTTTTGAAAAAGTCGCTGAGCAAGCCTTTGAAGGAAAGCGACCTACCGCCGCTTCTCGACCAGATCAAACGCGAAACTGCACTGATCCGTGGTGCTTTTCACGGCACCATGCTGCGCAACGAGATTTTCGACTTTGCGGGTTTGGGCACTTTCATAGAGCGCGCGGACAATACGGCGCGCATTCTCGACGTGAAATATTATGTGCTTTTGCCAGCCATATCCTATGTCGGTACGACACTTGATAATTATCAGTGGGAATCGATCCTGCGCTCGGTTTCGGCGCATCGCTCCTATCGCTGGGTTTATGAGGGCGATTATCGTCCTGCCCATGTGGCTGACTATCTGATCCTGAACGGGCGCATGCCGCGTTCGCTGAATTATTGCTATCGCAGTATCAACGAGCATCTGGATTTTTTGTCCAAGGACTACGGCAACAATGCCACCTGTCATGAAACAGGGGAGAAGATTTTTTCGACACTGCAAAATCAGGACATAAGTGCCATCTTCGATGTGGGACTGCATGAATTCCTGACGGACTTCATCAAGTGCAACAACCGGCTCGGCAACGAGATCGCTGAAACCTATAATTTCTATTGAGGTCCTCGCTTGCATCTTAAAATCCGGCACGTTTCGCATTATGCTTATGAACATCCGGTGCCCTATGCGGTGCAGCGTTTGCGTTTGCGGCCGCCGACCGTGCCGGGACAGGTCGTGAAGCACTGGGAAGTGAAGATCGAAGGCGGCGAGCCGGAGGTCTCTTATATTGACGGTTTTGGCAACAAGACCGATCTGGTGCAGCACCATCGCAATATCAGCGAGATTATCATCACCGCCAGCGGCAGTGTCGAGGTGGAAGACCGCGTCGGCGTGCTCGGCCCGGTCTATGGCTACGCGCCATTGTGGCTGTTTGAGCGTGAAACAGAACTGACCCTGCCGGGTGAGGGCATTCGCGCGCTGGCAGGCGAACTTTCAACCGGGATGGAACGGCTTGCGCTGTTGCACGATCTGATGAACCGCGTCCATGCGAACGTGGCCTATGTGCCCGGCACGACCAGCGTTTTCACTGATGCGGAAACGGCGCTGGGTGCAGGCAAGGGTGTCTGTCAGGACCACAGCCACATCTTCCTGTCGGTCGCGCGGCTTCTCGGTATTCCCGCGCGTTATGTCTCCGGCTATCTTATGATGGAGGGTGTAGAAGACCAGACCGCCAGTCATGCCTGGGCGGAAGCGCATATCGATGGGCTCGGCTGGGTCGGTTTCGATGCGGCCAACAATATCTGCCCGAATGACCGTTATGTGCGTCTGGCGACGGGGCTCGACTATCGCGATGCGGCCCCAATTTCGGGGGTTAGGCTCGGTGGAACGGCTGAAAGCCTTGCGGTTCACATCAATGTAGGGCAGTGATCGGACAAGAACGATGATATTGCCTGCCGGATACTGCTGATGACCTACTGCGTTGGAATGAAAACTGATCGTGGCCTTGTGTTCATGTCCGACACCCGGACGAATGCGGGGCTCGATAATATTTCGACTTTTTCCAAGATGCGGAGCTGGTCGAAGCCCGGCGACCGCGTCATTGTCCTGCTTTCGGCTGGCAATCTCGCCACGACCCAATCCGTCGCCAGCCTTCTGGAAGAGCGGATGAAGGCGCCTGCCGACAGACACCCGTCGGTATTCGATGCTCCGTCCATGTTTCAGGTTGCGCGGCTGATCGGTGATACGGTCAAGGAAGTGATCCAGAATTCCGCGACCGGTGGCCAGAAGGCGGCCGATGCATTCGGCGCGTCTTTCATTCTGGGTGGGCAGATCAAGGGCGGCCAGCCGCGCCTGTTCTATATCTATCCGGAAGGCAACTTCATCGAAAGCTCGGTCGATACGCCGTTTTTCCAGATTGGCGAGAACAAATATGGCAAGCCCATTCTGGTGCGTGCCTATCAGCAGGATATGAGCTTCGAGGAAGCGGTGAAGTTGCTGCTGGTCTCGTTCGATTCCACGCTGAAGGCCAATCTCTCCGTCGGGCTTCCGCTGGACATGCAGATTTACGAAACCGACAGCCTCAAGACGGGCATGCAGCGGCGCTTTGAGGCAACGGATCCTTATTACCAGACGGTATCGGAAAGCTGGTCCGAAGCACTGAAGTCAGCGCTTGTGCAATTGCCGCCATTCAGTTTCGACGATCAGAAATAAGAAATCGCAGTGATTTAAAAGAGAAGACCGGGCATCGCAGGATGCCCGGTCTTTTTGATTAGTCCTTCGTCACCGTCTGAACGTAGTTGGCGTCGGCGACCATGTTAAAACCATGCACATTCGCGCCGGTCACAGCTGTTTCGATCTGCTGATAAAGGATTGCGAAAGGGCTGGTCTCCTGAAACTTCTTCTGAAGATCATGATACATGGCCTCACGCTTTGCCGTGTCGCGCTCTTCGGCAGCAGCCATGGTTTCCGCCGTCAGTTCAGGGATCTCCCAATGCGCCTGCCAGGCGTTGGTGCGCATGGAGACGTCTTCACCATTGTTCGGATTGTTGGTGAAGGTCACGGCATTGGTATGTGGATCCCAATAATCCGGACCCCAGATGCCGAGTGCGAGCTGATGCTTGCGTGCACGCACCTTGGTCGTTGTCAGCTTGCCGTCGCCTTGCAGAATTTCCACGTCGATGCCAGCCTTGCTCATGGTCTGCTGGATGTTCTCGGCAATGCCGACACCGGGCTGCGTGTTGCGGACATCGAGTGTCACCTTGAAGCCGTCTTTCAAGCCGGCTTTGGCCAGTAGTTCCTTGGCCTTGTCGACGTCATAGGTGAAAGGCTTATCATCCACCGCGCCGAACATGCCAGTTGGCAGGAAAGATTGATGCGTGCGGCCAATGCCCTTGATGAGCTGGGATTCGATGGTGTTGTAATCGATGAGATATTTGATTGCCTGGCGCACTTCCGGCTTGGCCAGTTCCGGCACGTTCTGGTTCGCAACCAGATAATAAACACGGCCCTTTGGCGCTGCGAGAACGTGATACTTGTCGTCCTTGCTGAGCGTTTCCAGATCGCCGGGTTCAAGGTTGCGTGCAATATCGATATCGCCTGCCTGCAAGAGCAGACGCTGCGAGCTGCCTTCCTTCACGTGACGATAGATCACCCGCTTCATAGCTGGCTTGGCGTCGGCATAATTCTCGTTGCGTTCGAGGAGCAGCACTTCATTGGCGCGCCACTGCTTCAAAGCGAATGGGCCAGACCCGGCATAGCCGGTCTTCAGCCATTCATAACCAAAATCGGTATCGTAAGGATAAGCGTCGGTCTTTTCGGCCTTCTGCTCGTGCTCTTTGACCAGCTTGCTGTCCACGATGGACGCAACGCTGGAGGTCAGGCAGTTCAAAACGAAGCTCGGCGCAAACGCTTTTCCAGTCGTGAAGACCAGTGTTTCGTCATCGGGAGCAACGATATTCTGATCGGCATTGTCGCGTGTCAGGCCGAACTGGCTGAGAATGAATGCCGGGCTTTTGTCGAGCTTGATCGCGCGTTGTAGCGAATAGGCTGCGTCTTGCGCCGTCAACGGATTGCCGGAGGCGAATTTCAGGCCTTTGCGAATCTTGAACGTGATCGAGCGGCCATCGTCCGAGAACGTCCAGCTTTCGGCGATCTGCGGGATGATCTTGGTCGGATCCTTGGTGTCCGTCGTCACCAGACGCTCATAGGTACTGGTGAGCACTTCCGACGTGGTGATTTCGAAAATCTCCGCGGGATCGAGCGAAATGACGTCATCGATACCCATGGCGATGACCAGCGTATCGGCTGGCGTAGCGGCTTGTACCGCTTTCGGCGCTGCCGACAGCAACAGGCCGAAGGCCAGCGCTGCGGGAATTGTGCTGCGTAAAAGACGCTGCGCAAAGCCAGACTGGAGGCTCGTTCTGGAGGCGGTATCGCCATGGCGACGGTGATTGAAGGACAGGATTCCGGTGGTCATGCAACTTCCCCTTCGGTCACGGCCATCATTTGGGCCGGACCATGCATAGAAAATGCGCCTCATAGTCTGAGAAGCCGGATATCCGCGACTCGCTCTGGCGCCGCGCTATTAGATTCCTATTTAGGGAAGGTTCACAATATAGACTGCGCTGATCAGGTAATATTGTGCCCGCAAAAAAGAAAAGGCCGGAGAAAATCTCCGGCCCCATCTCAGTTTTTTAAATTCTGGATCAGCCGAATACCTTGAAGCGATCGCCATCATCCATGAAGGCTTTTTCGCCGAAAGGCTGTTCGTTGGAACCAAACGGCATCTGGGCGCGGAGCTTCCACGACGACGGAATATCCCAGGTCTTGGCAACTTCTGCGTCGATCAGCGGGTTGTAGTGCTGCAGGCTCGCGCCGATACCGGCGTCGGAGAGGGCAGTCCAGACCGAATGCTGAGCCATGCCGCCCGACTGTTCCGACCAGACCGGGAAGTTATCGGCATAAAGCGCGAACTGTTCCTGGAGGCCCTTCACCACGTTCTGATCTTCGAAGAAGAGAACCGTGCCAGCACCGGCTGCAAAGCTGTTAAGCTTGGCTTCCGACTGTGCAAATGCGTCGGCAGGAACGATCTTGCGCAGCTCTTCCTTGGCAATGTTCCACAGCTTGTCGCTTTCAGCGCCAAACAGGATGACTGCACGCGAGCTCTGCGAGTTGAACGACGAAGGCGTGTGCTTGACGGCTTCACGGATCAGTTCTGCAACCTGTTCCTTGGCGAGCGGGAGGTTCTTGCCAAGAGCATACTGGGTGCGACGCTTCTTGATGGATGCGAGATGACTATTGTTCATTCGTTCTAATCCTGATGTTGCAGTAGATTGTGAACTTCCTGACATATCTTTCGATGCAGAATGTCCAGAAGTTACATTCATGACGTGCCCCAAGATATTGGGGTAAAACCGTTCAACGCCAGCCCGTTTTTCAGCGACACACTGTCAACAAATAGGGATTGTGAAGCCGCCATTGTTTCCATATTGGCCAGAGAAAGCGGGTGGTAGCCTGAGCGTTGAAGGGAAATTCCCTGCGAAAGCGGGGTTTACTTCTTGGGTACGATGTTGGAATCTTATTAAATTAGTGTGATTTTGGGAAGGACGATGGAAGCCGTTCAAAGGGCGAAACCATCGCGAACAGGGATAGGTCACGATAGTTTGAAGTCTTTTGTCATTATCGGCGGTGGCGCGAGCGGCGTCATTCTTGCGGCGCAATTGCTGGAACGCTCCAGCGACACGACGGTTCGCATTTTCGAACGCTCGGGCCAGATTGGCAGGGGAATCGCCTATTCCACGGAGAACCCGAGTCATCTTCTCAATGTTCGCGCCAACAACATGAGCGCCTTTCCCGGCAATCTCGATCATTTCCTGAGCTGGCTGCAGGCCCGGCAAACGGCAGCAAGCGCGCCCATCGCCAATGAGTGGCAGCCGCAGTCTTTCGCACCACGCAGGCTTTATCGTGATTATCTGAACGAGCTTGTGGAAGGATATCGCTCTGGCGAGACAGCGAGACTGGTTGTCGACCCACGCGAGATTGTCGATGTCGTTCTCGAAGGCGGCAGGCCTGCTGTTGTCGCGGAGTCAGGCGAGGTTGTGTCGGCAGAGGCGATCATTGTCGCGACCGGCAATGAAACGGCAATCGCCGTTTCCGGCGCGAATGTCGCTGAATACTGGTCCAGCAAAGGCTATTTCGACATTCCAGCGGACGCGCCGGTGGCGATCTTCGGGACCGGACTGTCCATGGTCGACAGTGTGTTGTCGTTGCTCGATCGCGGGCATCGGGGGCAGATACATGCAATATCGCGGCGCGGACTGGTGCCCGCCCGTCACGCACCTGCGGAGCCTTTCGAAGTCGACACAGATTCATTGTTTGTCACTTCCGGTATTGTCGGTCTGCTGCGTCGCGTTCGTGCACTTATGCAGGAAGCCGAAAGCTCGGGTTCGAACTGGCGCGCCGTCATGGATGCACTGCGGCCCCACACTCAGCAGATATGGACGCGGCTGCCGCTTGCGCAACGCGAAAGCTTCCTCCGCCATTTGCGTCCCTGGTGGGACACGCATCGGCATCGCATGGCGCCCGCTGTCGCTGATCGCATTGATGCGGCGCGTGCTTCCGGACAGCTGGAGATTGCGGCTGGGCGGCTGCTTTCAGTGCAGGAAAACGAAACAGACATGACAATCCGCTATCGCGAGCGTCATAGCGGTTTGTTTCATAAGGTGAAAATTGCGACAATCATTGACTGCCGCGGCGGTAATCCCCGGTTCTCAACGACCCGCAACCCGGCATTGCTTGGTTTGATGGAGCATGGGCTGGCCAAGCCGGATGCGCTTGATCTCGGTCTCGATGTGACCAAGGATTTCCAGTTGATCAATGCGCGCGGCGAGCCATCAGGCTCATTCTTTGCGATTGGTCCCGTCACAAAGGGCGTCTTTTGGGAATCGACCGCCGTTCCGGATATCCGCGTTCAGGTCGCCAAGTTGGTCGACGCTCTGCTTGAAGGCTGAACCTGAAAAGAATCTCCCGGGTAAGAATGCCTGCTCATGTCATTCGCCTGCAAGAATTTCGCGGCAAGCTGCCCTTCAAGGTAAGGTTGCAAGGGCGAACCTGTGGCGAATGAAAGAGATTCGCATCGGTTTCTGCGGTAAAAAAGTCAGAAAATTGCGATAAGTCCCTGATTTGTCCCATATAAACAATCGAATGCTATTGCCAATATATTGTCAGGCCGGTCATAATAACGACATTGGAATATATGATTCCTCACAACATCTGACCGGAGCATTTCAGTTGCTGCTTGCCTGAGCTGCGCATGCGCTGGATCAGTTGACCCTATATTTCCTGCAAAGTGCCTGACGGTTTTGCGCCCGGAAATTAAGATAAAATGGAGCGCATCCCGGAAAGTGTGAACAGTTTTCGGACGAGATGTGTGTGATTATAAAACGTAAGAGCGGATGGGAGGCCTTGGGCGCATGACGATGGACGGCAGAATGCTTTTCCTGCTTGTCCTTCTTCCTTTTATTGGCAGCGTCATCACGGGTCTCTTCAGGGGTGCCGACCGAAGCGGTTCCGCTTGGTTCACGGCAGCCATCGCTCTCGTCGCCTTCATTCTCACGGCCAGCCTTTATCCGATTGTCTCGGACGGAAAGGTTCTGCGCGGCACAGTTGAATGGCTGCCGGCCTATGGTCTCAATGTAACGCTGCGCATGGATGGTTTTGCTTGGCTGTTCGCCATGCTGATCACCGGCATTGGCCTTCTGGTCGTGATCTACGCGCGCTATTACATGTCGCCGGACGATCCGGTGCCGCGTTTCTTCTCTTTCCTATTGTCGTTTATGGGCTCGATGCTCGGCGTCGTTCTGTCCGGCAATATCATTCTGCTTGCTGTCTTCTGGGAGCTGACGAGTATCTTCTCGTTCCTGCTCATCGGCTACTGGTATCACAATGCCAGTGCGCGCGATGGCGCGCGTATGGCGCTGACAGTCACAGGCATTGGCGGCTTCTGCTTGCTGGCAGGTATGCTGCTGCTCGGCCATATCGTCGGCAGCTATGATCTCGATGTGGTTCTGGCAGCAGGCAATGAGGTTCGCACCCATCCGCTTTATACGGTTGCGCTCGTTTTGATCCTGCTCGCTGCTTTTACCAAAAGCGCGCAGTTTCCGTTCCATTTCTGGCTGCCGAATGCGATGGCGGCGCCGACACCTGTTTCGGCCTATCTCCATTCGGCGACGATGGTGAAAGCCGGTGTGTTTCTGCTCGCCCGCCTCTGGCCGGTGCTGGCAGGAACCGAGGAATGGTTCTGGATTTTGGGTTCGGCTGGCCTGATCACGCTGTTGCTGGCAAGCTTTTTTGCTGTGTTTCAGCAGGATCTTAAAGGGCTGCTCGCCTATTCAACGATCAGCAATCTGGGCCTTATCACCGCGCTTTTGAGCCTTGGAAGCCCGCTTGCGGCAGTGGCCGCGATCTTCCACATGGTCAACCATGCCATCTTCAAGGCGTCGCTTTTCATGGCGGCGGGCATTATCGATCATGAAACGGGCACGCGCGATATGCGCCGCCTGAGCGGCTTGTTCCGATTAATGCCCTATACGGCGACACTTGCCATGGTGGCCAGCGCGGCCATGGCGGGCGTCCCGCTGCTGAACGGCTTCATTTCCAAGGAAATGTTCTTTGCCGAAGCGGTCGAAACGCATCTTGCATCGTGGCTGGACTCGATCACGCCTTATGTGGCGACGCTTGCCAGCATTTTCACGGTGGCCTATTCGATCCGCTTCATCTACTCGACCTTTTTCGGTCCGCCTCCGCATGATCTGCCGCGCGAGCCGCACGAACCTCCGCACTGGATGCGTCGTCCTATCGAGCTTCTCGTGCTTCTCTGCCTTTTGATCGGTATTGTTCCCGGCCTGTCCATTGGTCCGTTCCTGCATTCGGCGGTTCGCTCGGTGCTGGGCGATGCGACGCCGGAATATAGCCTCTCGGTCTGGCATGGTTTCAATCTGCCGCTGATGATGAGTATTGCAGCGATGATTGGCGGCGTGTTGCTGCACTGGTGCCTGAAGAATTATCTGGCCACCAGTGAGGATGGACCGCCGATATTCCGCCATCTGCAAGGGCAGCGTATTTTCGAGCGCGTTCTGGTGACACTATCGTGGAACTGGGCACGTAAGGCAGAAAATTTCCTGAGTACGCGTCGTTTGCAGCCGCAGTTGCGCATCATCGTTGCCATAGCTGTTGTGGTCGCGGGCTGGCCGCTGATCGAGGGCAGTTTGCGCTCCGGTACTTTGGGCGCGCAGCCGGTCGATCCGATTTTCGCGGGCCTCTGGGCGCTTGGTTGCGCCTGTGCTATCGGTGCGGCCTATCAGGCCAAATATCACCGTCTGGCTGCTCTGATCCTGCTCGGCGGGGCAGGGCTTATCACCTGCATCACCTTCGTCTGGTTGTCGGCGCCTGATCTTGCGGTGACCCAGCTTCTGGTGGAAATCGTCACCACGGTTCTGTTGTTGCTCGGCTTGCGCTGGCTGCCGAAGCGTTGGGAAGATCCGGATCCGATTCCGGTGAAGATTGGCCCGCGCATCCGCCGTTATCGCGATCTTTTGCTGGCGGTTGCCAGTGGCGTCGGCGTTTCGGTCATTGCCTATGCGATGATGACGCGCCCGTCACCCAATAGCATTGGCGATTATTTCCTGCAGAACGCCTATTCGGGCGGCGGCGGCAAAAATGTCGTCAATGTCATTCTGGTTGATTTCCGTGCCTTCGATACGTTCGGTGAAATTGCCGTTCTCGGGATTGTCGGCCTGACAGTCTTCGCACTGCTGCGTCGTTTCCGTCCCGCACCGGATTCCACCGGCTCGACTGCACAGCAGAAGATTCAGGACGCCTACGATGAAGCCATGCCAGATCGCAAGGCGGGTGAAACGCTGAACGATTATCTGGCTGTGCCATCAGTCATCATGCAATGGCTGTTCCCGGTCATCATCGTTCTGGCCGTGCATCTGTTCCTGCGCGGGCACGATCTGCCGGGCGGCGGTTTTGCGGCCGGTGTTGCGCTGGCGATTGCCTTCATCCTGCAATATCTGGCTGCCGGCACGCGTTGGGTGGAAGACAGGCTGCGCATTCTGCCGCTGCGTTGGATCGGCATCGGCTTGTTGAGCGCTGCGGCAACCGGCTCCGGCGCGTGGCTGTTCGGCTATCCGTTCCTGACCACGTTCTTCCAATATGCGGAGATACCGTATGTTGGGAAAATGCCGTTGGCGAGCGCCTTGCTGTTCGATTTCGGTGTTTTCACGCTCGTCGTGGGTGCAACCGTTATCGTCCTGATTGCATTGGCGCACCAATCGATCCGTAAACATCGCGTCGAGAAACTCGCCGCAGCGACTGCGAAGGAGGAGAACTGATGGAGCTGGTTCTTGCTCTCGCAATCGGTGTGCTGATGGCGTCCGGCGTCTGGCTGGTGCTGCGCCCGCGCACGTTCCAGGTGGCGATCGGCCTGTCGCTGATCTCCTATGCGGTTAATCTGTTCATCTTCTCGATGGGACGGCTGCGTTCCAATGCGCCGCCGGTTCTGGACTCGGGTCTGGACGTGCAGGCCGCTCAATATACCGATCCAGTGCCACAGGCGCTTGTGCTGACGGCAATCGTTATCGGCTTCGCCATGACGGCGCTCTTCCTTGTCGTGCTGCTCGCTTCGCGCGGTCTGACACGCACCGACCATGTCGACGGCAAGGAGAACTGATGATGGATTGGAAATCACACCTCATTGTTGCTCCGATCCTTCTGCCGCTGGTAACGGCAGCGGTTCTGCTGTTGATCGACGAGCGCAGCCGCAAGCTGAAGATGGCGATTAATTCGCTCTCGACACTTGGCCTGATCGGCATTGCCTGCACGCTCGTGGCTATGGCCAGCGAAAAAGCACCGGAAGCAATTGTTTATCTCATCGGCAACTGGCCCGCGCCGTTTGGCATCGTGCTGGTGCTCGACAGGCTGGCGGCAATGATGCTGCTTCTGGCGAGCCTGCTCGGTATGGCCGCACTCAGCTTTGCGCTGGCGCATTGGCACAAGGCAAGCCCGCATTTCCATACGATCTTCCAGCTCTTGCTGATGGGCTTGAACGGCGCTTTCCTGACGGGCGACCTGTTCAACCTGTTCGTTTTCTTCGAGGTCATGCTCGCTGCCTCCTATGGTCTGGCGCTTTATGGCTCCGGCCCTGCACGCGTTAAGGCGGGTCTCCATTACATCGCGGTCAATCTGGTGGCGTCGTCGTTGTTCCTGATCGGCGTGAGCCTGATCTATGGTGTCACCGGCACGCTGAATATGGCTGACCTCGCGCAGCGGATCACGCAGGTTGCGCCTGAAGACCGTATGCTGCTTGAAGCTGGTGCAGCGGTTCTCGGTGTCGCATTCCTGATCAAAGCGGGCATGTGGCCGCTCAATTTCTGGCTTGCGCCGACCTATACGGCGGCCGCAGCGCCCGTTGCCGCGATCTTCGCGATCATGAGCAAGGTTGGCATTTACGTGCTGTTGCGCCTGTCGCCGCTGATGTTTGGCATTGGCGCTGGCTCGTCCTACGGTTTCGGCAATGACTGGCTCTATTTCGGCGGCATGATCACGCTCGCCTTCGGCCTGATCGGCGTGGTTGCATCGCAGGCCATGGGCAGGCTTGCGAGCTACAGCATTCTCGTTTCCTCGGGTACGCTCTTGGCTGCCATCGGTAGCGGCAACACCGCCATGGCTGGAGCAGCATTGTTCTATATGGTCAGTTCCACGCTGACGATCGCTGCATTCTTCCTTCTGATCGAGCTTGTGGAGCGCGGACAGGATGCCGCCGCCAACGTTCTCGCGGTGACGATGGAAGCCTATGGCGATGACGAAGAGGAAGAAGAAGAGGAAGAGGTGGGCGCGGTCCTGCCTGCCACTCTTGCCATCCTCGGTACGTTCTTTGCGATATGCGCCATTTTGCTGATCGGCCTGCCACCATTCTCGGGCTTCATCGCCAAGTTCCTGATCCTGGCCGCGGTGTTCAACGGTGACGGACCAACGCCGCAACTGGCCATGCCGGTCAGTCCGGCAAGCTGGGCGCTGATTGCGCTGATCCTGCTGTCCGGCCTTTCGGCGCTGATCGCCATGACGCGTACGGGCATTCGCACGTTCTGGGCGTCGCTCGAAGGCAACGTGCCGCGCGTTCTGGTGCGCGAAGTGGTGCCGATTGCCGGGCTGCTGGCGCTTTGTCTTGCGCTGACAATCGCGGCCGGTCCCGCCATGCGCTACATGGACGAAACGGCACGTTCGCTGCATCATCCGTCCGATTATATCGATAGTGTTCTCAAGGCGCCCAAAGTCGACCATGACACGACCAAGACGACGGGCACGCAAGCGGCGGAGGTAGAATGAGAAAAATCCTGCCATATCCGCTGTTGTTTGTGTCGCTGCTTCTGTTCTGGCTGCTGCTGAACGGCTTTACCCCCGCGCAGCTCATTCTTGGCGTGGTCATCGCGTTGTTCGCCTGTCAGATCATGACGGCGCTCCAACCACAGAAAAATCATATTCGCTCGATCCCGGCGATGCTCCGGCTTTTCGTCACGTTCAGCCTTGATATTCTGAGTTCGAACATCACCGTCGCGCGCATCATCCTTTCTGGAAGAAAGCGCCGTCCCGGTTTTGTGGTTATCCCGCTGGAGCTGGAAAACCGCACCGCGCTGGCAGTGCTCGCCTGTGTGGTGACAGCGACACCCGGCACGGCCTGGGTGGATCACCACAGCGCGCGCCGCGAACTGACCATTCACGTACTCGACCTTGAAGAAGCGCAGGTCTGGCGCGATCTAATCAAGCAAAAATATGAAAAGCCGCTGATTACGATTTTCGGGGCAGGAGACGTCGTCGAGAAGGAGAAATCCGTATGAGTGCCGTTGTCATCTTCTGGTCTCTGCTCGCCGCGCAATTGATGCTGATCGCCGCCATGGGTTGCGCTGTTTATCGCCTGCTCGTTGGCCCACGGGCTCAAGACCGCGTGCTCGCCACCGACGCCCTTTATCTCAACGCGCTGCTGCTGCTGATCACCTTCGGCATTCGCACCGGCAGCGACATCTATTTCGAGGCTGCGCTGATCATTGCGTTGCTTGGTTTCGTCGCCACCGTCGCACTTGCGAAATTCCTGATGCGCGGGGAGGTGATCGAATGATCCATGCAGCCGAAATCCCGCTTTGGGCCGCCATCCTCATTTCGTTTTTTCTCGTCGCCGGTGCTTTCCTGACGCTCGTCGGATGCATTGGCCTGGTGCGTTTCAAGACCTTTTACGAACGCATTCACGCACCGACCATCGGCTCTTCTTTTGGGGCTGGCGGAATCTTGATCGCTTCGATCATATTTTTCTCCATCTTGCAATCGAAGCCGATTCTGCATGAAGTATTGATTACCGTCTTTGTGGTCATCACAACGCCGGTGACGCTCATGCTGCTCAGCCGCGCTGTGATCCATCGCGACACGACGCAGGACAGCAAGGAGCTGCCTTCATCTTCCGACCCCGATTGAGGCCGGCAGACATCATGCTTGAGGGTGCGGAAGGGGCGTTTTAGGCTTTTCCGCAGTGCAGAACGGGGAAAATCAGCGGCTTCTTCCAGGAAGGGCCGCCATCGTTTTTCGGACGAACGGACTGAGCTTTTTCGGGTTCGCTTAAAGACTCATATCCTCTTGTTCGGTCACGATATTCGCTCTTTCCCGAATCTGAAGCGTATTGCCTGCGGCCTGTTTGGTCCGGAAGGAGCGGCCGATGGCATTTGGAGGAGTGCTGTGGGCTGCGGCCAATTGTCCAGATGCGACGCATCAATGGTCAGGCGGATTGAAGGTTTTCATCATTTAGATTATCTGGATTTCAGTAATTTCTGAAAGTTCAGAAAATACGGGAGAGAGAATTTTGGAATTGTCGCCAATCGTTCAGTCGTTCGTGCTCCACTTTGGAGAGATGGGCAGCCGTTGGGGCATCAACCGCACGGTAGGGCAGATTTACGCGCTGCTTTATCTGTCGCCTCAACCCATGTGCGCTGACGAGATCGTCGACGCGCTTGGTGTGTCACGCTCGAATGTCTCCATGGGCATACGCGAACTGCAGGGCTGGAACCTCGTGCTCTTGAAGCACATTCCCGGCGACCGTCGCGATTTCTTCACGACGCCGGATGATGTCTGGCAAATTCTGCGCACACTCGCTGAAGAGCGCAAGAAGCGCGAGATTGACCCAACCCTGTCCGTTTTGCGCGAAGTGCTGATGGAAGCACCGCAGGACGACGGTGATCGTTATGCGCAGGAGCGCATGAAAGATATGTACAGCCTGATCGAGCGGCTGACCAACTGGTACGACGACGTCAAGAAGCTCGATACGGACCGTCTGACAAGCCTGCTGGCGCTTGGCGCCAAGGTAACCCGTTTCCTCGAAACCACCGACAGGATCGTGGCTTTGGGACGTGGGCGAACATCGGCCAAGAAGGAGCCTAAGCGAGATTGACATCTGATGTCCCCCAAACGGAGCAACTGGCGGAAAAGCTGACGCCAGACGACGGAGAGGCGACAGGCGGCAAGCGCCGCTCAAGTCCTTCCAAACGTCGTTCTGAGCGCTGGCCAGTTCCGGCCATGCTTCGGCGGGGGGCAAATCTTCAGGCACTGGCAGCGCTTCTGTGGCTGCCGCAGGCTGGGCTGATCGCCTACGCCATCGGATGTCTCGCCGATACGGGTTTCGACAACAGAATTTACTATGCAGCGCTGGGCATATTCGTGCTGGGTTGTCTGCGCAGCCTGATCGACAGTGCTGGCGCAGCCAAGGCATTCGATGCCGCCCGCGCCGAACTGACAGCTTTGCGTGAACGGGCTGTCACCGCGCTTTCCGACCATTCTCCACTCGACACAGCGCGGCCATCGTCAGGCGAGGCTGCAAGCATTCTCGCCGAACAGGCCGAGATGGTCGTGCCCTATCTGTCGCGTTTTGTGCCGGTGCGCATTCGGGTCATGCTGGTGCCGTTGGCGATCCTGCTGGCCGTCTTCTGGTTTTCATGGGCAGCGGCACTGGTTTTGCTCGTTGCCGCGCCTTTGATCCCGATTTTCATGGCGCTGATTGGCTGGCGTGCGAAAGCCGCGAGTGAGAAGCAGCTTGTAGCGCTTGGCGGGATGAATGGTTTTCTGCTGGACCGGCTGCGCGGCTTGACCACGATCCGCAGCTTTCATGCCATCGATGCCACCGCCACGCGGCTGCGTGCAAATGCCGAGACCCTGCGCACGAAGACAATGAAAGTCCTGCGGATTGCATTCCTGTCTTCTGCCGTGCTGGAGCTTTTTGCAGCGCTTGGTGTAGCCATGGTGGCCGTCTATATCGGCTTCCATTTGCTTGGCACATTGCAGTTCGGTGCTTGGGGACACCAGCTGACGCTCGGCGAAGGCCTGTTTATCCTGCTTCTGTCGCCCGCTTTCTTTGAGCCGCTGCGAGACCTTTCTGCCGTCTGGCATGACCGTGCATCGGGCGAAGCCGCCATTGATGCGCTGGAAAAGCTCAGCCACCATTCCATGCCGGTTGTCGGCAACAGCAGCGTCACGGCGGGCGAACCGGAAGAAACGGCCCCCTCCGTTCAACTGCGCGATGTCGGCTTTCAATATCCGGCAGGGCCTGCGGTTTTGACAGATTTCAATCTGGCAATCGAAGCGGGGGAGCATGTCGCGCTGCTTGCGCCAAGCGGTTATGGCAAGTCCACCATTCTGGCGTTGATCGCCGGACTGGCAGCGCCGCAAACAGGCGCAATACGGATCGGCGGCACGAGCTTGACGCCCGAGAATGCGACGGTCTTGCGCCAACGTGTGAGCTGGGTCGGGCAAAGGCCGCATATTTTTGCAGGCTCGGCACGGCACAATATCACGCTCGGGCGTGAAGCCGCTGCCAGATCAACTGCCGCGATCATCGACGATATGGCGCTCGCGCATGTTGCTGGCATCACCGGCAATGGTGTTATCGGGGAAAACGGGGCCGGGCTTTCGGGCGGTGAAGCCTTGCGGCTCGCGCTGGCTCGCATCGCGGTCGATCCCCAGGCCGATATTATTCTTGCCGACGAGCCGACGGCCCATCTCGACAGTGAGACAGCCAGCCATATTGCCGACAGTCTGTTGCGGCTGGCCAAGGGCAAGACCCTGATTGTCGCCACCCATGATGAGGGGCTGGCGCGCAGGATGGATCGCATCATACGCTTGGACTCTTGTCAGGATACTGATCCGCTTTGGCAGAGGAGGGCAGCCGAATGAACGGTCTGCAAGCACTCCGCCCAATCCTGCGACTGTTTTTCAGAACCAAGGGTGCTGCTCTCTATGCAGGCATTGCAGCCGCGACGATCACTGTTTTGGCTGGTATCGCGCTGCTTGGCCTCTCTGGCTGGTTCATCACGGCAACGGCCATTGCAGGCTTGAGTGTAGCTACAGCTATTGTGTTCGATGTCTTTGCACCGGCAGCCGGTATCCGGTTTCTGGCAATCGTGCGGACGGGTGCACGTTATCTCGAACGTCTTGTCACCCATGACGCAACGCTCGCCATTCTGGCGGCATTGCGCGAAAAGCTGTTTCGAAGCTGGGCTAGACCCGCTGCAGCCAATGCACTTTTAAAGCGACCGGCACGGCTTCTATTCCGTCTGACTGCGGATATCGATGCACTGGATTCGCTCTATCTGCGTGTCGTTGTGCCGATAGGTGCTGCACTTGCAACCGCATTGGTGGCAGGTCTTGCGCTGGCACTGATGCATCCGTTATTCGGGCTTGCCGTTGCACTGGTGCTTTTGATCGTCGGCTTGAGCCTGCCTCTATTGGCTGCGCGGCGTTCGGAAATGCCGATGCGCAGGCGCGCCAAGGGCACGGAAGCACTGCGTGCCCGCACGGTCGATCTGGTTGCGGGCCAGACGGAATTGCTCATGGCCGGGCGGATGCAGGCGCAAAACGATGCGCTCGTCCGGGCAGATCGTTATGTCGCTGCGGCTGACCGTACGCTCAATCGCGTTGAGATCCGGACCGGCGCTGGCCTCGGTGTGGCACATGCCGGACTTCTGGCTGGCGGCCTGATCGGCGCTGGCTGGCTTGTTCAGTACGGGACAATCGGCGCGCCGGTCGCCGCACTGGCTATGCTTGTTATTCTCGGCGCAATGGAACCATTCGCGGCGCTGCGGCGTGGTGCGATGGAACTGGGGCGCACCATTCTGGCTGCCCGGCGCGTTGGGCCGCAATTGCGTGAGGGAGCGTCGATTACAGGTCTGCCCACGCCACCGGATGGCATTGCTGTGGAGCTTCGTAATCTATCTGTCCGCCACGAAGACGCCGCCGTCGATGCCTTGAAAGCCATCAACCTCACAGTCGAAGCGGGCGAACGTGTTGCCATTGTTGGAACCAGCGGTGCGGGCAAGTCGACCCTGTTCAACCTGCTCGCAGGTGAAATCCCGGCGATGGATGGCAGTGTGGAAGTGCTGGCCAGCAGTTTGCTGACCCAGCGCACCGAACTTTTTCAGGACAGTCTTCGCGACAATCTGCGACTGGCCAAGCCGGATGCAGACGACACAACGCTGATGCAGGCTTTGCACACAGCCGGTCTCGGAGAGTTCGTCGAAACCTTGCCAGCAGGCCTCGACACCATGCTGGGCGAGGGTGGTTTTGGATTGTCCGGCGGGCAGGCGCGACGTCTCGCATTGGCGCGACTGTTTTTAAGCGAAACGCCCTTGTGGCTTCTCGACGAACCGACCGAAGGGCTGGATGCGGCGACCGCTGAAGACGTGTTGACGCGACTGCGGACGCAGGCGGGCGGGCACACTCTGTTGGTTGCAACACATATCCAGCGCGAAGCGCGGATTTGCGACCGCATCATTGTTTTAAATCAAGGCGCTCTAGTTGAGTCTGTGCGCATGAGTGACCAGCGCTTCGGTGAAATCCTCGAATCCATGAGGTGACCGGGCGGGCAGGGTCCAGATATCGGGGCTTTGCCAACAATCGAGAATGGAAACGACGGACGGCTTTTCATCCGGCCTTCGTTTCAAACGGGCAATGTCATGACGGAGTCCGTTACGCGAAGGTGCGTCGCGTCTGCCAATTTATGCGGCGTGCAACATTATATCGTTTTGGTCGCATTCTGCGATGCCGGTGAAATCTCCCGGTCGCGAATGCTCTAGGAGGGCCGGGAATTTCCGGCTGAAAAAGATGGAACTCGATATTGTCTCCCTGTCGCGATTGCAGTTTGCAATCACGGCACTTTATCACTTCCTCTTCGTACCTCTGACGTTGGGTCTTTCCGTGCTGCTGGCCATCATGGAAACCGTTTATGTGATGACGGGGCGACTCATCTGGCGACAGATGACGAAATTCTGGGGTACTCTGTTTGGCATCAACTTCGCGATCGGTGTCGCGACGGGTATTGTGATGGAATTCCAGTTCGGCATGAACTGGAGCTATTACAGCCATTATGTGGGCGATATTTTCGGTGCACCGCTCGCCATTGAGGGCCTGATGGCCTTCTTCCTTGAGGCGACCTTCGTTGGTCTGTTCTTCTTCGGTTGGGACCGTCTTTCCAAGGTCGGCCACCTGATCGCGACCTATGCGGTTGCGGCAGGTTCGAACTTTTCCGCTCTGTGGATTCTCATCGCCAATGGCTGGATGCAGAACCCTGTCGGATCGGCGTTTAACCCTGAAACCATGCGTATGGAAATTACCGATTTCTTCGCGGTTCTGATGAACCCGGTGGCGCAGGCCAAATTCGTGCATACGGTTTCGGCAGGTTACGCAACGGCCTCGATATTCGTTCTGGGCGTTTCCGCCTGGTATCTGCTGAAAGGCCGCTCGGTGGAACTCGCCAAGCGTTCGATGACGGTTGCCGCTTCCTTCGGTCTGGCCGCCTCGCTTTCGGTCGTCGTTCTTGGCGATGAAAGCGGCTATCTGGCCAATGAACACCAGAAGATGAAGATCGCCGCTATCGAAGCAATGTGGGAAACGGAGCCTGCACCTGCCTCGTTCACGGTTTTTGGCTTTCCGAACCAGGAAGCACGCGAAACCCATTTCGCTGTGCATATTCCGTGGGTTATGGGTCTGATCGGCACGCGTTCGCTAACCACGCCGATCCAGGGCATCAATGATCTGGTCGAAAATGCAGAGAACCATATCCGCAACGGTATCGTCGCTTATGATGCGTTGCAGAAAATCCGCGCGGCTGGCGACACCAGTGCCGTACCGCAGGATGTGAAGGACGTTTTCGCCGATAACAGCCAGTGGCTGGGCTATGCGCTCCTTCTAAAGCGCTATGTGGACGATCCGCGCACGGCTACCGACGAACAGATCGCCAAGGCTGCGAATGATACCGTTCCGGGTGTTCTTCCGCTGTTCTGGGCATTCCGCATCATGGTGGCTATCGGATTCTTCCTGATCCTGCTGACCGGTACGTTCTTTGTACTGTCGGCACGGCGCAAGCTCGATCAGCATCGCTTCCTGCTGAAAGTTGCGGTCTTTGCAATTCCGCTGCCATGGATTGCCGCCGAAATGGGCTGGATTGTTGCTGAATTCGGACGTCAGCCCTGGATTATCGAGGGTATTCTGCCGACAGCGATCGGTGTCTCCAATCTCGGTGCATCGACGGTTCTGCTCACCATCATTGGCTTTGTCGCGATCTACACGGTCCTGTTCATCATCGAAATGGGCCTGATGATACGCGCAATCAAAGCCGGACCGGAACCCGACAGCAAACCTGAAGCCATGCTTGCACCTGCCAGCATTGCGCCTGCGGAGTAAGGACCATGATACTCAGCGAATTGTTGGACTATGAAACCCTTCGCATCATCTGGTGGGTACTGCTCGGCGTGCTGCTGATCGGCTTTGCCGCGATGGACGGGTTTGATCTGGGCGTGGATATCCTGATGCCGCTCGTCGGCAAAACGGATGTGGAGCGCCGCGTCATCATCAACACGATCGGCCCGGTCTGGGAAGGCAATCAGGTCTGGCTGGTTCTGGGCGGCGGCGCGATTTTCGCCGCCTGGCCACCGCTTTATGCCGTGTCCTTCTCCGGCTTCTATCTGGCGATGTTCGTCATCCTCTTTGCCCTCATTCTGCGTCCGGTCGGTTTCAAATACCGCTCGAAGCGTGAGGGCAGGGCTTGGCGTCGCGGATGGGACATTGCCCTGTTCATCGGCGGTTTTGTACCCGCGCTGATTTTCGGCGTTGCCGTCGGTAACGTGCTGCAGGGCGTGCCCTTCCGTTTGGCTGATGATCTCCAGATCTTCTATGAAGGTACATTCTTCGGCCTGCTCAACCCGTTTGCTCTCATTTGCGGCGTGTTGTCGGTGACCATGCTTTCGATGCATGGCGCTTCCTGGCTGGTCCTGAAAACATCGGGAGAGATTCAGCAGAGAGCACGGCGTTATGGCAGCATCGCCGCACTTCTGACGCTCGTTCTTTATGCCCTGGCTGGCGTTGCCAGCTGGTTCTGGGTGTCCGGCTACCGGATTACGAGCGCCATCGTCACCGATGGACCGTCCAATCCGTTGCGCAAGACAGCGGAACTGGATCATAGCGCATGGTTCAGCAACTATGCGAACTATCCGATCCTGCTGATTGCTCCGGCGCTCGGCATTCTGGGCGCGATTGCGGTGTTTCTGACATTGCGTGGCGGTCGTGAAGTCGCTCCGCTTCTGCTCGGCAAGCTCACGATCTTCGGCATCATCTCGTCGGTCGGTGTGTCGATGTTCCCGTTCATTCTGCCGTCTTCGCTCGATCCTCGGGCAAGCCTGACTGTTTGGGACTCGTCTTCCAGTCATATGACGCTGTTCATCATGCTGGTCGTGACCCTGATCTTCCTGCCGATCATCGTTGCCTACACCTCCTGGGTCTACAGAGTGCTGTGGGGCAAGGTGGAAAAGGAAATGATCGAGGACGAGAGCAACCACGCTTATTGATTTGGCTGCGGGCGGCCTTGTCCGTCCGCGCCTTTCAATCCAAGAAAGGAAAGCAATATGTGGTATTTTTCCTGGCTTCTGGGCCTGCCGCTCGCCGCAGCTTTCGCTGTGCTCAATGCCATGTGGTACGAGCTGATGGATGACCGTGCCCGCAAGCGTCTTGCAGCCGATCCGACTGCAGATCTGGCGCGCCAAGGCACGAAGCATCATTAGACAAAAGAAAACGGCCCGGAAACGGGCCGTTTTTTATGGGCTGATGTTGGCCTTAGGCCGATGGTATCGAGAGTTCCGCCACGAAATCATAGGCGTCGCCGCGATAAAGCGATTTGGTGAATTCCACCGCACGGCCTGACGCGAGATAGGAAATCCGCTCGATAGACAGTCCTGCATCGCCAGCCTTGACGCCGAGTATCCGCGCATCGGGATCCTTGATGTTGCAGGCGGATATGCGCTGCACCGCGCGCACCGGGCGAAAGCCGGTCCGTCCCAGTTCAGCATAGAGCGAGCCCTGTACGGCATTGGGGTCTGGCAAAACTTCGCTCGACAAGGTGGCACGTTCGATAGCCAGCGGCAGATCGCTTGCCATACGCAAACGGCCAAGCCGGGCAACGCGGGTTTCCGATGAAACGCCAAGCTTCATCATTTCCTCAGGCGAGGGATAATAGAGACCGCGCTCCAGCCATTTGGATTGGGTGGCAATGCCGCGCCGCGCCATGTCTTCGGTAAAAGACGTCAGCATGGAAAGCGACTGCTGCACGCGCTCGCTGGGGCGAACGACAAAGGTGCCAGAGCCATGGCGGCGCACCAGAAGCCCTGATTTTACGAGATCGTCCACTGCCTTGCGCACGGTCACCCGGCTGATATTGGCATATTCTGCAATGTCGCGTTCAGGTGGTAGGGCCTCTCCGTCAGCCAGATGACCGGCACGAATCGCGGCTTCCAGCGACTGGCGCAACTGCATGTAGAGCGGTCCCGCGCCTGAAGAGGGGGCGGTGCCCTGAAGATTCTTGGGTAGGAAGGCGCTGAAATTGCCGCTCATGCATGCGCCTCATTCATCTTGTGGCCATAGCGCTTGAGCGCGAGTTGCAAGGCTCCGGTCAAGGCATCGGCTGCCGGTGGAACAATGAGCTTCTGATGGCTGGCCGGGAGCCACTCCACATAAAGCGGCGCCATGCCACCCAACAGACTGATCCGCTCCGCACCTTGTGCGATCAACATATCCAGCGTTTCACTGACATAGCCTGCGGAACGCTCCAGAAGCATGCGCGCGGTCTCATCGCCATTGGCGGCATATTGGAAAATGCGCGGTGCATATTTGCCGAAATCGCCGGGCTTCGCCGTCCATGCAAATTCAACCAGATTGTCGGGATTATTGCTGAACTCGTCGAGAACATCCGTCGTCAGACGGCTGCGGGGATGAATGCCGTCATGCACCAGCAGGCATTCCTGCAGCAGGCTTTGGCCAAGCCGCGCACCGCTACCAAGATCGCTGAGCGGAAAGCCCCAGCCGCCGACCGAATGAATTCGCTCCTGTTGGCGGACGATATAGGCCGTTCCGGTGCCGAGAATGGCAACGATGCCGTCCTGATCGCCAAGCGCACCTTGCAATGCGATGAGGCCATCGAATTCGACATTGGCATGGGCAAAGGGGAGGCCGCGTTCAATCGGCAGTCCCGCGCCTGCGACATTGCCGCCAGCAAGGCCGAGGACCGCATGGCTTTCGCCGTAATGACTCTGGTCCAGCCCGGCATCGGCAAAGGCATTGTCGATGGCTGCGCGTACATTGACGAGCGAAGTCTGCGGGTCGGTGACAATATTGGCCGATCCGCTGCGTCCAGTTCCCAGAATCGCACCGTTGCCATCTGCCACCACAGCGCGACATCCGGTGCCGCCGCCATCCACGCCAATGAAAAACTCTGCCATGAAGATACCTCCAACTTGAAGATACCAAAAAAATACCATTAACCAAGCAGATTCAGCGAAGCGGAGAAAAATTGATTAATGTGTTGATAAAATAAGGTAAATTATCTTGCTTCCAATTTTTATGCGAGAATTTCGTAAACTTCGCTGGACAATTGGTACGTTTTTGGCATTAAATTCAACCAAAGGGGAGCGCAATGCCGCCAGGGGTCGCCAAAGCTTGTTGACAGGCGAGGGCCGCGCGGAAATGGGATGGAGCAAAGACCGGCGTAGCCGGCACTTATCCCGGACCGTGATGAGCCATCGTCATCAACGTGGTGTATCGCAATGGACAGGCGTATCTCGCCTCTTTTGTGCGTCTGCGTTCAAAAAAACGGGAGAAGGTCAAATGGTTCGCAATACCTTGAAATTCATGCTGCTGGGTTCGACGCTGCTGGCGTCGGGTTCTGCCGCATTGGCTCAGGACGTCACGCTGACGGTTGAAAGCTGGCGTAATGACGATCTGCAGATCTGGCAGGAAAAGATCATTCCAGCCTTTGAAGCCAAGAATCCGGGCATCAAGATCAATTTCGCGCCAAGCGCGCCGACGGAATATAACGCCGCTCTCAATGCCAAGCTGGATGCTGGTTCGGGCGGCGATCTTATTTCGTGCCGTCCTTTCGACACCTCGCTGGAACTGTTCAACAAGGGCAAGCTTGCCGATCTCACCGACCTCGAAGGCATGAAGAACTTCTCCGACGTCGCCAAGTCCGCATGGACCACAGACGACGGCAAGAAGGCTTTCTGCGTGCCGATGGCTTCGGTTATTCACGGCTTCATCTATAATCAGGAAGCCTTTGACAAGCTTGGCCTGAAGGCACCGGCGACCGAAGCCGAGTTCTTCGCGATGCTCGACAAGATCAAGGCTGACGGCACCTATATCCCGATGGCCATGGGCACCAAGGATATGTGGGAAGCCGCAACCATGGGCTACCAGAATATCGGCCCGACCTATTGGAAGGGTGAGGAAGGCCGCAAGGCGCTTATCGCCGGTACGGAAAAACTGACCGACGAGCCGTGGGTTGAGCCGTTCAAGGTTCTCGCCAAGTGGAAGGATTATCTGGGCGACGGTTTCGAAGCACAGACCTATCCGGACAGCCAGAACCTCTTCACGCTGGGCCGCGCTGCGATCTATCCGGCTGGTTCGTGGGAAATTGGCCTGTTCAATACGCAGGCGCAGTTCAAGATGGGTGCATTCCCGCCGCCAGTAAAGAATGCTGGCGACAGCTGCTACATCTCGGATCACAACGATATCGGTCTTGGCCTCAACGCTTCGAGCAAGAATGCCGAACAGGCCAAGGTGTTCCTCAACTGGGTCGCTTCGCCGGAATTTGCGGAAATCTACGCCAATGCGCTGCCGGGCTTCTTCAGCTTGAACTCGACGGCAGTGAAGATGTCCGATCCGCTGGCGCAGGAATTCGTATCCTGGCGCGAAAAGTGCAAGCCGACCATCCGCTCGACCTACCAGATCCTGTCGCGTGGCACGCCGAACCTGGAAAACGAAACCTGGGTTCAGTCGGCTAACGTCATCAACGGCACCGTAACGCCGGAAGATGCCGCCAAGAAGCTGCAGGAAGGCCTGGACAGCTGGTACAAGCCAGCCAAGTAAAGCGATAGTGCACGGGCGGCTTTGCGACAGAGCAGGGCCGCCCGTGTGCATTTTCGATGCCGAACAGACCTACCGGATAGTCTTGCGGGCAGTTTTTCTTTCGCGCAATGCGCGATCCGTGTCAGTCTCACGGTGATGGAAAGTTCGTAAGAACCGCATAAGCCGAAGAACAGCGAGTGTTGATGAGCCAGTCTGCCGACCTGCCAATCATTGAGCAAAAACGCCCGAGGCGGTGGCACATTCTTGTGTTTCTGCTGCCTTGCGTGCTGGTTTATACTGCCGTCATGGTGCTGCCGCTGATCGAAACATTGCGGCAAGCGTTTTTCAATGTCGTTGACGGGCAGCGCGTCTTTGTCGGCTTCGCCAATTTCCAGACGCTGTTCGGCGACGTAAACTGGTCGCGCGATTTCTGGAATGCGTTGAAAAACAACGTCATATTCTTCTGCATTCACATGCTGGTTCAAAACCCGATCGGCATTTTGCTCGCGGCCATGCTGTCGCTGCCGAGACTGCGTTTTGCCGCCTTCTACCGCACCGCGATCTTTCTGCCGACGCTACTGTCCTTCGTGATTGTCGGCTTTATCTGGAAGCTGATCCTGTCGCCGATCTGGGGCGTTGCCCCATGGATGATGGATCTGGTGGGCATGAAATGGGCCTTTGGACCGTGGCTGGGCAAAGCCGAAACCGCACTTGTGACGGTGTCGCTTGTCTCTGTCTGGCAGTTTGTCGGCATTCCGATGATGCTGATCTATGCAGCGCTGCTCAACATTCCCGATGAAATCATCGAAGCTGCCGAATGCGATGGCATTACCGGCTGGAGCCAGTTCTGGAAGATCAAGCTGCCGCTTATCCTGCCGTCGATTGGCCTGATCTCGGTCATGACCTTCGTTGCCAATTTTAACGCGTTCGACCTTGTTTATTCGATGCAGGGCGCACTCGCGGGGCCAGACAAGGCGACCGATATTCTGGGCACGTTCCTGTACCGCACCTTCTTCGGCTTCCAGCTTCAGCTAGGCAATCCGTCTATGGGCGCCACTATCGCGGCCGTGATGTTCCTCATCATCCTCGCCGGTGTGTCGCTCTATCTGTTCGGCATCCAGCGTCGCATGCGCCGCTATCAGTTCTGAGGAGCGAGAAATCATGTCGAAAGCACGCACTTCGCCCCTTCGCACAACATTCGTTCATGCGGCATTGATCATCTATATGCTTGTCGCCGTGTTTCCGGTGGCGCTGACGCTGATCAATTCCTTCAAGGACCGCAATGCAATTTTCCGCACACCGCTGCAGTTTCCGACCCCGGAAAGCTTCAGCCTCATCGGTTATGAAACGGTGCTGAAGCAGGGCTCATTCCTGACCTATTTCCAGAACAGCGCCATCGTTACGGTGGCGAGCATCTTCTTCGTCATCCTGTTTGGCGCTATGGCTGCCTTTGCCCTGTCGGAATATCGTTTCAAGGGCAACACGCTGATGGGCCTTTATCTGGCCATCGGCATCATGATCCCGATCCGTCTTGGCACGGTTGCATTGTTGCAGGGCATGGTCGCTGTGGGGCTAGTCAATAGTCTGACGTCGCTGATCCTCGTCTATACGGCCCAAGGCTTGCCACTTGCGATATTCATCCTCTCCGAATTCATGCGAACCGTGTCCGACGATTTGAAAAATGCCGGGCGAATAGACGGCATGTCGGAATATGCGATCTTCTTCAAGCTTGTGCTGCCGCTGATCCGTCCCGCCATGGCAACGGTTGCCGTCTTCACCATGATCCCGATCTGGAACGATCTCTGGTTCCCGCTGATCCTCGCACCGAGCGAAGCCACCAAGACGGTGACATTGGGCTCGCAGCTGTTCATCGGTCAGTTCGTCACCAACTGGAATGCGGTTCTGTCGGCGCTTTCGCTGGCAATGTTCCCGATCCTCGTCCTCTACGTCATTTTCTCGCGGCAACTGATCCGCGGCATCACAGCCGGAGCTGTAAAATGAGTTCAGATACAACAAGCGCCCCGGCCCCAATCGCCCCGGTACGCGTGCTTTCGGCAGGTCTCGGCAATATGGGCCGCAGCCATGCACTGGCCTATCATCGCAATCCGGGCTTTGAAGTCGTGGGTCTGGTCAATCGGACCAAGGTTGCGGTGCCAGACGAGCTGGCAGGCTATGAAATTCATCCATCCTTTCACGAGGCTTTGGCTGAACTGAAACCGGATATGGCGTGCATCGCCACTTATTCGGAAAGCCATGCCGATTATGCCGTGGCTGCAATGGAGCAGGGCGCGCATGTCTTTGTCGAAAAGCCGCTGGCAACGACCGTGGAAGACGCGCGCCGGGTCATCGATTGCGCGCGGGCCAACGGACGCAAGCTCGTCATCGGTTATATCTTGCGCCATCATCCATCCTGGATGCGGCTGATTTCTGAAGCGCGGCAGCTCGGTGGTCCTTACGTTTTCCGCATGAACCTGAACCAGCAGTCAAGCGGCGCGACCTGGGAAACGCATAAGAACCTGATGAACACCACATCGCCGATTGTCGATTGCGGTGTGCATTATGTCGATGTCATGTGCCAGATCACTGATGCAAAGCCGGTGGAAGTGCGCGGCATGGGCCTGCGTCTTTCCAATGAGATCAAGCCGGATATGTATAATTACGGCCATCTGCAGGTGTTGTTCGATGACGGCACGATTGGCTGGTACGAAGCGGGCTGGGGTCCGATGATGTCTGAAACCGCCTTCTTCGTGAAGGATGTTATCTCGCCAAATGGCTGCGTTTCCATTGTCATGAACGAGGCTGTGACCAAGTCTGATGACGTAGATGCGCACACAAAAACCTCGACCATACGCATCCATCGCGCTGAACGCGGTGCGGACGGGAAATTCCTGAAACCGGATACGGATCTTTCCATGTCCGATGAGCCGGGCCATCAGGAATTGTGCGAACGCGAACAGGCTTACATGCTGAAAGCCATTCGCGAGGATATCGATCTCAACCGCCATATGGACGATGCGTTGCAATCGCTGCGTATCTGTCTCGCCGCTGATGAAAGCGTGCGTCTTGGCCAGCCGGTAAAACTGTAAGGGATTTTTGACTGTGGGATCGCTGCTACTCAAGTCGATAAATAAGAGCTACGGTTCGCAGGCTGTTCTGAAGGATATCAATCTGGAAGTTCGCGACGGCGAGTTCATCATTTTCGTGGGGCCTTCCGGTTGCGGTAAGTCCACGCTGCTGCGTTCGATTGCGGGTCTGGAAGATGTGTCTTCGGGTCAGGTGCTGATCAACGAAAAGGATGTGACTGTGACGCCGCCGTCAAAGCGCGGCATTGCGATGGTGTTCCAGTCTTATGCGCTTTATCCGCATCTGACCGTGAAGGACAATATGGGCCTTGGTCTGAAACAATCTGGTGCGCCGAAGGAGCAGATTGAAAGCCGCGTTACGCGCGCTTCGTCCATGCTGTCGCTTGATCCTTATCTGGCGAGACGTCCGGCGGAACTGTCAGGCGGCCAGCGCCAGCGCGTCGCCATCGGTCGCGCACTTGTACGTGATCCGGAACTGTTCCTGTTTGACGAACCCTTGTCCAACCTCGACGCCGCCTTGCGCGTGCAGACACGTCTGGAAATTGCCAAGCTGCATCGCGAGCTGAAGGCAACGATGATCTACGTCACCCACGATCAGGTGGAGGCAATGACGCTTGCCGACCGTATCGTGGTGCTGAATGCAGGCCGTATCGAACAGATCGGTTCGCCGATGGAGCTTTATAACAAGCCTGACAATCTGTTCGTGGCAGGCTTCATCGGTTCACCACAGATGAATTTCATCGATGCCGACCGTATCGGCGAAACGGGTGCGACGATCATCGGCATTCGCCCGGAACATCTTGGCGTCAGCCGCGAAAGCGGCAAATGGAAAGGCAAGGTCATCCACGCCGAACATCTCGGTGCCGATACTATCCTTTATGTTGAGACCGAGGGAGCAGGTCTCATCACTGTTCGCCTGTTCGGCGAGCACCATTACACGGAAGATGACATCATCTTCGTGTCGCCTGAAGCGGACAAGACGCATCGCTTTGACGATGACGGCAAGGCCATCCGCTAAGCCATTCGACAGTTCGAAAAAATTGAACCGCGCTTGTTTCAAGCGCGGTTTTTTGTGCTCGCCAGAATCAAGGTGGCCTCTGGAGACTTTTCCGTTGGTTTTGCCATGACAGCGCGGTGGACAAAGTGCCTCATGCATCATTTGGTGATGCGCAATTAACGCGAAATCGTACCAGATAGTACTGACGTATTCGTCAATGATGCGTAAGAATGTTGCGTACGTGGCGGGCTAAACATTCCATATCAAATCCCATATAAAACATGGAAATACACTTATTTCATTGACCTCCTGAAGCGATGCATTTTCAGGCCGGAGAACTGAACTGCAAGAACACCTCTCGAGGTTGTGAAAAATAATCTTGCTTTATTTTGAGAGCCGTATCACCCTGAATGGCAGTGAAATCGGAGGAGGAAAACCGGCTTCACGTCGCATGGGAGGAATGCGGTCAATCTGTGTTTGAAAGGCCATCCGGAACCGGATTTCGAAGAAGCCTGTCCGCCGGAACCAAACAGAATTCCACCCGTTCGACATTCAATGCCAGTTTTGCCAGGCCAGTTGCTTGGCCCATTGCGAGGTATGCCCGCATGAGCGACGATGTCGTACTATCCCTGCATGTTCCTGAACCGGAATGGCGACCCGGCGATGCGCCGGATTTCTCCCATGTCAAAATCCCTCGCGCCGGCAGTGTCAGAAGACCGGAAATAGACGAAAAGCCGGAAGCGATGCGCGATCTCGCTTTCAGCATTATTCGTGTGTTGAACCGGGAAGGTGAGGCGGTCGGTCCGTGGGCCGGAACGCTTACCGATGACGAGCTGAAAGACGGCCTGCGACACATGATGATCCTGCGGGCCTATGATGCGCGCATGATGATGGCGCAGCGTCAAGGCAAGACGTCGTTCTATATGCAACATCTGGGCGAAGAGGCTGTGAGCTGCGCTTTCAGAAAGGCGCTGCGCAAGGGTGATATGAATTTCCCGACCTATCGGCAGGCAGGCCTCTTGATCGCTGATGATTATCCGCTCGTCACCATGATGAACCAGATTTTCTCCAATGAGCAGGACCCGCTGAAAGGCCGCCAGCTTCCGGTGATGTATTCCTCGAAAGAGCACGGCTTTTTCACGATTTCCGGCAACCTTGCGACGCAATATACGCAGGCTGTCGGTTGGGCGATGGCCTCTGCGATAAGCCACGATACCAAGATCGCGGCTGCGTGGATTGGTGACGGCTCGACAGCCGAAAGTGATTTTCACGCCGCGCTCGTGTTCGCCTCGACCTACAAGGCGCCTGTGGTGATGAACATCGTCAACAATCAGTGGGCGATTTCGACGTTTCAGGGCATTGCGCGTGGCGGTTCCGGCACTTTCGCGGCCCGTGGGCACGGTTTCGGCATTCCCTCGCTGCGCGTAGACGGCAATGATTATCTGGCCGTTCACGCCGTGGCCAAATGGGCGGTGGAGCGCGCACGGCGCAATCTCGGCCCCACAATCATTGAATATGTGACCTATCGCGCTGGCGGGCATTCCACTTCGGATGATCCTTCCGCCTATCGCCCCAAGGCGGAAAGCGATGCGTGGCCGCTTGGCGATCCGATCTTGCGCCTGAAGAACTATCTGATCCTGCGCGGCGTCTGGTCGGAAGACCGCCACAAGCAGGCGGAAGCGGAAGTGATGGACCTTGTCGTCAGCGCGCAGCGCGAGGCGGAAGCCATTGGCACCCTGCATGACGGGCGCAAGCCTTCCATGCGCGACATGTTCGAAGACGTCTACGCTGAAACGCCGCCGCACCTTGTTCGCCAGCGTCAGGAAGCGGGGTTCTGATCCATGACCAAGATGACTATGCCCAGAATGACGATGCCAAGAATGACAATGATCGAGGCGATCCAGAACGCCCACGACATTGCCATGGAGCGCGACAAGAATGTGGTCGTGTTCGGTGAGGATGTCGGTTATTTCGGCGGCGTGTTTCGCTGCACCGCCGGTTTGCAGAAGAAGTACGGCAAAGAGCGCTGTTTCGATGCGCCAATCAGCGAGCTTGGCATTGTTGGCACGGCAATAGGCATGGCCGCTTATGGCTTGCGCCCCTGCATTGAAGTTCAGTTCGCGGACTATGTCTATCCGGCCTATGACCAGATTGTCTCCGAAGCCGCCCGTCTGCGCTATCGCTCGGCAGGCGAGTTCACATGCCCCATCGTGATCCGCATGCCATCCGGCGGCGGTATTTATGGCGGGCAGACGCACAGCCAAAGCCCGGAAGCGCTTTTCACCCACGTGTCGGGCTTGAAGACGGTGATGCCGTCTACGCCAGCGGATGCCAAGGGCTTGCTGCTTGCAGCGATTGAAGATCCCGATCCGGTAATCATGTTCGAGCCGAAACGGCTTTATAACGGTCCCTTCGACGGCCATCATGACAAGCCGGTCACATCGTGGAAAAAGCACGATCTCGGTGAAGTCCCGGAAGGCTATTACACGGTTCCGCTTGGAAAGGCCGCTATTCGCCGTGAAGGCAGCGCCGTGACGGTTCTGGCCTATGGCACGATGGTGCATGTGGCGCTGGCCGCCGCGGAAGAAACCGGCGTTGATGCCGAGATTATCGATCTGCGCACGCTTTTGCCGCTCGATACTGAAACCATCATGGCTTCAGTGCGTAAGACTGGCCGTTGCGCCATCGTCCATGAAGCAACGCTGACCTGTGGCTATGGCGCAGAACTTGCCGCGCTCGTGCAGCGCGATTGCTTCTATCACCTCGAAGCGCCAGTCATTCGCGTGACGGGCTGGGACACGCCTTATCCACATGCGCAGGAATGGGCCTATTTCCCCGGTCCTGATCGTGTCGGTCGCGCACTCGTGTCGATCATGGAAGCGTGAGGGGAGACAACATGGCTTATTTTACAATCAAACTCCCCGATGTTGGTGAAGGCGTTGCCGAGGCCGAACTAGTCGAATGGCATGTGAAGGTTGGCGATATCATTCGCGAGGATGATCTTCTGGCCGCTGTCATGACCGACAAGGCGACGGTGGAAATCCCGTCGTCACGCGCGGGCAAAGTTATCGCGATCAATGGCGAAGTGGGTGAAAAGATCGCCGTCGGTTCCGAACTGGTGCGGCTTGAAATCGAAGGCGCATCCGGCGCAGCCGAGGAAGTAAAGGCTGAAGAGCCAGCGCATACACCGATAGCGGTCGAGGCGCCCAAGCAGCAGGCACCGGAAGTGCCGGTCTTGTTGCAGACGCCCGTTCCACCGAAGCCGGCAGCACCCAAGCGTGAAGCTTCGACCCGGGCTTTTGCGGGCGCTGGCCCCGTGCGGGCGGAAGGTGAAAAGCCTCTGGCCACGCCATCGGTCCGGTTGCGGGCGCGTGATGCGGGTGTTGATCTCAGGCGTGTTCGCGGAACCGGACATGCCGGACGCATCACGCATGAAGATCTGGACGCGCTTTTCGAGACCGAAAGTGGCGCTGCAACGGCACTGTCGGGCTATGCTGCCGATACATCTGTCAACGAGATCAAGGTGATAGGACTTCGGCGCAAGATCGCCGAGCGCATGGCGGAAGCAAAACGCCATATTCCGCATATCACCATTGTCGAGGAAGTCGACGTCACGCAGCTTGAAGAGCTGCGCAGCGGCCTCAACAATGAGAAGAAGGAAGGGCGTCCGCGCCTGACGCTGCTGCCATTCGTTATCCGCGCCATCGTCAAGGCGGTGAAAGAACAGCCTGGCCTGAATGCCCATTTCGACGATGAAGCCGATATCATCCGTCAATTCGGCGGTGTGCATGTGGGCATTGCCACGCAGACACCGAATGGCTTGATCGTCCCCGTGGTGCGTCACGCCGAAAGCATGACCGTCTTTGCGGCGGCTTCCGAGTTGTCGCGTGTGACCGATGCCGCCCGCAATGGAACGGCAAAGCGGGAAGAGCTGAGCGGTTCCACCATCACCATCACGTCGCTTGGACCCCTTGGTGCGATTGCCACAACACCGATTATCAATCGACCGGAAGTCGCGATTGTCGGCATCAACAAGATTGCCGTGCGCCCGATGTGGGACGGAACCCAGTTCGTGCCACGCAAGATGATGAACCTTTCATGCAGCTTCGATCATCGGGTGATCGACGGTTGGGATGCGGCTGTCTTTGTGCAGAAGCTGAAAAGCCTCATCGAAACGCCTGCGATGATCTTTGTGGAAGGCTGAACTTATGAGTGAGATTAACTGCAAACTTCTGATCATCGGCGGTGGTCCCGGCGGCTATGTCTGCGGCATACGGGCGGGACAGCTTGGCATCGATACCGTGCTTGTCGAGCGAAAGCGCCTCGGCGGCACCTGCCTCAATGTCGGTTGCATTCCGTCCAAGGCGCTGATCCATGCCGCAGATGAATTCCATCGTCTGACCGCCTTTGCCGCCAAGGGCGCGCTTGGCATTACCGCGCAAAATCCGGCCATAGACTTTGTCAAAACACTTGAATGGAAAGACGGTATCGTCAATCGACTGAACAGTGGTGTGGCCGGGCTGTTGAAACGGTCGCGTGTGCGCATGTTTCAAGGGCAGGCGCGGTTCATGGACGGCAAGACCGTACTGGTTGATACAGATACAGGCCGCCAGACCATTCATGCGGAGAACATCGTGATCGCCACCGGCTCCGTGCCGGTTGAAATCGAGGCGCTGCCCTTCGGCGGCAATATCATTTCGTCCACGGAAGCCCTGTCAATGAGCGCCATACCGGAGAAACTGGCTGTGGTGGGCGGGGGGTATATCGGGCTCGAAATCGGCACGGCCTATGCCAAGCTCGGTTCCAAAGTCACTGTCGTCGAAGCGACCGACCGCATCTTGCCGCAATATGATGCGGAGCTGACGCGGCCTGTCATGGCGCGCCTGAAGACACTTGGCGTGGAGGTGCTGACCGGCACATCGGCCAAGGGTCTGACCGGAGACGGCAAGGCACTGGAAGTGCTGGCGGCTGATGGCGCCACCAAACGCATCGAAGCTGACAAGGTGCTGGTGACGGTCGGACGCAAACCGCAGACCGATGGTTGGGGCTTGAGTGAAATCCGGCTCGATATGGATGGGCGTTTCATCCGCATCGATGATCGCTGCCGCACATCAATGCGTGGTGTCTATGCAATCGGCGATGTCACGGGAGAACCGATGCTGGCGCATCGCGCGATGGCGCAGGGTGAGATGGTTGCCGAGATCATCGCAGGCGGCAAGCAGGCCTGGGACAAGCGCTGCATTCCGGCGGTTTGCTTCACCGACCCGGAAATCGTGACCGTGGGCCTGCTGCCGGATGATGCACGCAAGGCAGGTCACAACACGCAGATTGGCATTTTCCCATTTCAGGCCAATGGCCGTGCCATGACGGTTGAACGGGAAGACGGCTTTATTCGTGTGGTGGCCCGCGCGGACAATCATGTCATTCTGGGTATTCAGGCTGTTGGTGTTGGTATTTCCGAACTGTCATCAGCCTTTGCGCAAGCCGTTGAAATGGGCGCACGTCTGGAGGACATTGCAGGGACAATTCATGCACATCCGACCTTGGGCGAGGGCTTTGCCGAGGCAAGCATGAAGGCGCTTGGCCACGCCTTGCATGTCTAAGATTTGGATTTGCGCTCGTAACGCCAGACGAACACCGCAGCCCCGGCAACCATGGTTGCGAGCGCAAACCAGGTGATTGCATAGGACAGATGGCTGTTGCGGAAGGATACGACCGTCAGCCCGCCGACCGGTTGATTGCCGGGATTGGACTTGGCATCCGCATCGATGAAATAGGGTGCCACAGTGCCGAGGTTCTCCTTCGCTGCGAAAGCTGCGACATCGCGAGAGTTCCAGCTATTTTTTGCCGGATCGTTGGGCCGCAGGAAAAAGCCATCTGGCTCCGGCATGCGCAGAAGACCAGTCACAGTCGTTTCGCCAGCGATCTGTGTTTCAGGGCGGGCGGATAGATCGCGCTTGTCGGTCGGCACAAAACCGCGATTGATATAGGTCAGCGAACCATCCGAAGTGCGCAGCGGCGTCAGAACCCAATAGCCGGCTCCACGCTCTGTCAGCGCATGCACCAGCACTTCCTTATCGTTCAGATAGGTGCCGGTGATGGTGACATGACGATATTCATCATCTTTCTGATTTATATTGGCCCAGTCGTCCTTGCCGGGCGCTGCGACGGGTTCAGCGTGGACGCGAGCGTCCACGCGAGCGATCAGGTCGAGCTTCCATTGCAGGCGCTCAATCTGCCAGATGCCAAGGCCGACAAACACCACGAAAAACAGGCTTGCCAGTACCGCCATGAAACCAAGAAAGAAACCGGACTTTTTCTTCTGATCGTTTCCATCGGCTTCGGTGGTCATCTCACATTCCTGAATTTATTGATGTTAGTGGATTGAATTTGACGTTTGAATCCCGCCTGACATATATGCTGTTTCAAACGTCAAATTCGAAAAATCCACTAGATACATATACTTGCTAGTGGTCTTTATGATTCCAACATTTGCTCAGCGCTTGAACCGCGGGATGCAAATGTTGGAAGCAGACCACTAGAGCAATGCTCTCTCATAAACCAGTCATGTGGATTTAGAAAGTTTGGGCTGGATAAAATAACAGCGCCAACAGGCCGGGGATGGCGAGTGGCGCTGATAGCAAACCGACATAATATTCAATTCATGACGCAAAATCAGGCAAGCTTGTGAATCTTGTGCCGACGATGCGAATAGCCGCCCTTCGAACGGCGCAAAACATTGCAAACCTGTGTCTTGTCTTCCGAGGGCTTCGGCATTTGCTCATGAATGCGATGCAGTATCTGCTGCGTGACTGTACGATCCTTGTCGGTAGGCCCGATGATAATGCTCTTCATCAACCATTCTCCCTGTTTTTTTGGGCACAGAGTAGCATCCGGGGCTACCCCGGCCGGTCATCAAGAATGTACGAATATCCAAAGTATTAATCATAATTAACATATTGACAAGGACATTCTTGCAACAGCACTCAACTGCTTGAGATTGGTTGCAAAAAGGCCGATTTGCTTTCGCAAACCGGCCTTTTAAGTAGTTATATCGATTAAATCAGTCGCGATTCCCGGTCAGGATTTCACGCTTGCCGACATGGTTTGCCGGACCGACCAATCCTTCCTTTTCCATGCGCTCGACGAGCGAGGCAGCGCGGTTGTAGCCGATGCCGAGGCGGCGCTGAATGTAGGAGGTGGAGCACTTCTTGTCACGCAGCACCACCTTGACTGCCTGATCGTAGACGTCGTCGCCATCTTCAGAACCCATAGAGGTCGCGTCGAAGACGGCGGCATCTGCGGTTTCTTCTTCGGCTTCCTCATCTTCCGTCACGGTTGCCAGATAATCCGGGCGGCCCTGTTCCTTCAGATGATTGACGACCTGTTCCACTTCCTCGTCCGAAACGAACGGTCCGTGGACGCGAACGATGCGACCGCCACCGGCCATATGCAGCATGTCGCCCTGGCCGAGAAGCTGTTCGGCGCCCATTTCACCGAGAATGGTGCGGCTGTCGATTTTCGACGTGACCTGGAAGGAAATGCGGGTCGGGAAGTTCGCCTTGATCGTGCCGGTGATGACATCGACGCTTGGACGCTGGGTTGCCATGATCAGGTGAATACCAGCAGCACGTGCCATCTGCGCCAGACGCTGCACAGCGCCTTCGATATCCTTGCCTGCAACCATCATCAGGTCGGCCATCTCGTCAATGATAACCACGATGTAAGGCATTGGCGTCAGGTCGAGTTCTTCCTGAATATAGGTCGGCTCGCCAGTTTCCTTGTCGAAACCTGCCTGCACGGTGCACATGACGGTTTCGCCCTTGCCCTTGGCGGAAGCCGCACGGGCATTGAAACCTTCGATATTGCGCACACCGAGGCGGGCCATCTTGCGATAGCGCTCTTCCATCTCGCGCACAGCCCACTTCAAGGCAACGACAGCCTTTTTCGGGTCGGTCACGACCGGAGTAAGCAGGTGCGGAATACCATCATAGATCGACAGTTCCAGCATCTTCGGGTCGACCATGATCAGGCGGCATTCTTCCGGCTTGAACCGATAGAGCAGCGACAGGATCATGGTGTTGATCGCAACCGACTTGCCCGAACCTGTGGTGCCAGCCACCAGCAGGTGGGGCATCTTGGCCAGTTCAGCAATGATCGGCTCGCCACCGATGCCTTTGCCGAGGCAAAGCGGGAGACGATAATTCGATGCTTCGAAGGTGCGGGAGTCGATCATCTCACGCAGATAGACCGTCTCACGATTGGCATTCGGCAGTTCTATACCGATGACATTGCGACCGGGCACGACGGCAACGCGAGCAGAGAGCGCCGACATGGAGCGGGCGATGTCGTCAGCAAGACCGATGACGCGCGAGGACTTCACACCTGGAGCAGGCTCGAACTCATAGAGCGTGACGACCGGACCGGGGCGCACATGGATGATTTCGCCGCGCACGCCAAAATCTTCCAACACGCTTTCCAGCAGGCCTGCACTGCGTTCCAGCATTTCCTGCGTAATGACATTGCCGTCAAGCGCAGGCGGCATCTGCAACAGATCACGTGGCGGGAATTCATATTCGCCATGGATCACCGGCGCTTCAGCACGGGGGAGGGGCTGAGGCTGATAAAGAGCAATCGACGGCGCAGCCTTTGCCGGAGCAGGCGCGGCAACGACAGGGGCAGGCACTTCGATTTCTTCGACGCTGTGCTCTTCGGCTTCCACGACTGCAAGTACGACATCGTCTTCAGTCGCTTCACCCGAAACTTCGGCAACCTCGGCAATCTGAGGCGCAGCCTCTACCTTCTTCGGAGCGATTGCCTTCGCCTTTGCCACGAGAGCAATGACTGGAGCAACGGGCGCTGCAGCGACAGGCTCTGGTGTCGCAAGGGGTTGAGGAGCCGGGACTTCTGCCACGGGCTGCGGTGCTACGGCTGCAACTGGTGCTTCTTCCGGCTGGCTGTTCCATTCACGAATGCGGAACTGCGCCAGAATGGATTCAACGGTCGGTGCAGGTTTTTTGGGAGCGGCAGGCGCAGCGGCAATAACCGGCACCGTCGGTGCAAGACTTGCCTCAACATCGCAACCTTCCCAGAAGGCAAAGTCGGAAATATAGGCGAGCGCAGAAGTCGCAACTTCTGCCACCGGCGCAACAACTGTCTGCACAACCACAGGCTCTGGAGCGACATAAACCGCAGGGGCGGCTACTGCAGCAGGCATGACCGGCAGAGCAGGCGGCACAGGAACCACGGGCGGCTGCACCATGCCGAGCGAAACGCTCTGCTGCAGGGCGGCGACGGCCATCGGCTGGGCTTCAGCCACCTTCTCCACGATAGCTTCCGGCGCTTCTGCGACGGGCTGGACTTGCGAACGGGGCGCATTGACGTCCGGCAAATCTTCGCCGCGACGGCGCATCAGCTCCACTTCCGGCGTACGGGTGAAACGGACATTCTCGCCCAAGGAAAAATGAATTTTCCAGGCACCGTCATCTGTCGGATTATGCGCATCCGACGGGCTGCGCTGGGGCTTTGGGTCCGAAGCGTTCTCTGTACGATTTCCGTTCGAATGGGGGAAATTTTCTCTCAAATTACGCATGATACCTGAACCATAGATACTGTCGCCTGAATGAGCCCAAGTAATAAAAAATGAAGGTTAACAACCCCCTTCATAAATTCGCCGTCGGCCAGAAAATTCTGACAGGTGTCGTTCCGCAGTTCACCGGATTACGCTCTGTGCGGTCACGCAAGATGGCGCATATAAATACATATATTCAGATGCTTATAGATAATTAATGATCTCGTTTATTAGGATTTATATGGCGCGCAATGGTTGTTAAATTTTATTCTTCCCTTAAAGAGTGCTGACCGGGAATCCGAAACAACGTGACAGGTCAGTCGCGGGCTAGCGCTACCACAGGATCGAGTCGGGAGGCGTTGCGGGCGGGCATAAAACCGAAGCCGATGCCGATAAGGCTTGAGCAAAGCAGCGCTACCACAATGGATACTGGCGAGTAGATGAGCTGTAATTTCGTGCTGAATTGCGCAAACAGCAGGCCGAATCCACCCGCGATGAGCACCCCCAATACGCCGCCGATCAGACAGACGAGTATGGATTCGATGAGGAATTGTTGCAGGATATCGCTCTGTCGCGCTCCGACGGCCATGCGCACACCGATCTCGTTGATTCTCTCCGAGACTGCGACCAGCATGATGTTCATCACGCCGATTCCCCCGACGAACAGCGATATTCCTGCAATGCTTGCGACGAGCAGGGCTAGCATTGCTGTCGTCGCCTGAATGGTTTTTTGCAGCGTGTCGCTGTTGAAGATAAAGAAATCCTCTTTGCCATGACGCCTTGTCAGAAAAGCCTTCACCATTTCTTCCGCTACTGCTGGATCCATCGTATCCCGAATGCGGACGGCGATCGATTGCAGTGTACGCGTACCGGTCATGCGTGTCTGAACCGTTGTATAGGGCAGGAACAGTTCCAGCCGGCTGGAGCCTGCCATGCCCTGGTCGTCGGCCTTGGTTACACCGACGATGCGCACGGGGATCTGTTTCAGGAACAAGATCTTGCCGACAACGGATCCCTGTTCGTTCGGGAAAAGCCCCTTCTGGGCATTCGTATCAATCACGGCATCTTGGGCGAGATTATCGAGACCTTTTTTGTCGAAGTAGCGTCCTTCGATCAGTTTGCTTTTCCGCGTCGCGAAATATTGCTCACTGACACCGTTGACCGTGATGCTGACTTCCTTGTTTCCGACACGAACCGTTCCAGCTGTAGTGCTTTCGGGCGTTGCAGCGACGACACAGGGAAGCTTGGCGAGCTCGTTTGAATCGTCGACGCTCAGTGTGGTGACAAGCGCGGCCTTCAGATCGCCATATCCGCTGCCCGGTCCGATATAGAGCGTGTTTGTGCCAAGGCTGCTGATCTGCTCGAGAATGCGCTGCTGTGAGCCTTGGCCAAGCGCGGTCACGCAGACGACGGACGCCGTACCAATGATGATTCCCAACATTGTGAGGAATGTGCGCATGCGATGCGCATTCATGGAACGCAGCGCCATCGCGAAAGCTTCTTTAAAGCGACCACGTATGCCGCTGAATGATTTAAGTTTCTGCATGGAGGATGCCATTGGGGAGTGGCTCCTCGCAACGCTATAGCCGTCCTCACGAGAGGCGTCGCCAATGATTTCTCCGTCCCGTATCTCGATGATGCGGTTCGCCCGCGCAGCGACGGCACGATCATGCGTGACAATGATGATTGTACGGCCTTCGCGGTTCAGTTCCTGAAGAATTCCAAGCACTTCCTCACCGCTGTGGCTGTCGAGTGCACCGGTCGGCTCGTCTGCAAGAATAACATCGGCATCATTGATGAGTGCGCGCGCTATCGAAACACGCTGTTGCTGGCCTCCCGAAAGCTGGTTTGGGCGATGATGGGTGCGGTCGCCCATGCCGAGACGGTGCAGGATTCCATGGGCGCGCTCGCGCCGTTCGTCGTGCGCTTGTCCTGCGTAGATGGCGGGTATTTCCACATTGCCGACAGCGTCCAGCTCGTTCATCAGATGGTAACGCTGGAAGATGAAGCCAAAATGCTCGCGTCGAAGCTGTGCCAGTTCGTCTGGCGTGAGTTCCGCAGTCGCGCGCCCGGAAATCAGATATTGCCCTTCCGAGGGGCGGTCCAGGCAACCGAGAATATTCATTAGCGTGGATTTTCCGGAACCGGAGGCGCCGACAATCGCCACCATCTCACCGCGCTCAATGGTGAGATCAACATTGCGCAGCACTGTGGTGAAACCATCACCCGACGGATAGTGACGCGAAACATTTTTTAACAGGATCAGCGGCATATCGCTCATATCAATCTCCGGCATCCGTCTCTTTGGTGTCTTGATTGTCGGTGACGATCTTGTCTCCCTCCTGCAAGCCCGAGCGAATTTCCGTATTGATCTTGTCCGTAATACCCCTTTCCACTGTGCGCTCTTCCAGCGTTCCATGCCCGGTCAGCACACGGACGGTCGCCACTCCCGGAGCGTCCGGGTCAGTATCGCCTTGTAATTTCAGCGCCGAAACCGGCGCAAGCAACACGTTTTTGACTTTTGCCAGAACGATATGAATTTCCGCCGTCATATAGGTGCGAAGCAAACCGTTCGCGTTCGGAATACTGAATTTGCCTTTGTAATAAACGGCGGACGCCGTGATGCCGCTCGATGCGGATAAGCCGCTGCTAAAACCGAAACTCTTATCGCTGACGACGGAATCCGGCGCAGGCTCTATGCTCTCAAGTTGCGTCTCAAAACGTTTCGAATTTCGACCAGAAATGGTGAAATAGATCGGCAAGCCGCTATGAACCTGGGTAATATCGGCTTCCGAAATGTCCGCTTCCACCGTCATCGTGTCCACTTGACCAAGGATGGCGATCGTCGGGACCGTTTGCTGCGCGTTGACGTTCTGGCCTTCCTGCGCCACGGTCGAAAGAATAGTGCCATCAATAGGGGCTGTAATGCGCGTATAAGCCAGATTGGTTTCCGCGATACGCACGCCAACTTTGGATGCGGCGATGCTCGCCTCCGTATTGGCAAGCTGCGCCTGTTGCTTTTTCATCTCGCAACGGCTTTGTCATATTCGGAGCGCGCAACAGCATTTTTGCCGATCATGGTCTGATTGCGAACGAGATTCAATTTTGCCAGTTCCAGATCAGCAAGGTTCTGCTCTCGGGTCGCTTCGTTCTGGCGTAGAGTCGCTTCGGCCTTGTCGAGTTCGTTCTGCTGGTTGGTCGCATCGATGAGCGCGACGACGTCACCCTCTTTGACGTGCTGGCCGGGTTTCACTTTGAGGGAAAGTATTCGACCCGTGGCCTGAGCCCCGATGGCGACCAGATTTTTAGGTCGCAACGTGCCAGATGCCAGCACGGAACTCTCAATGTCGCCGCGCTGCACGGTCGTCATTTCAGGAAGCGGTTCTTGCTTCGACCATTGCTGGAGCAACAGACCACCAGTCAGCACCGATACGGCAAGAAGTGTCAGCCAACGCTTGCGAAAACGCCGCTGTGGTGCAGATTTCAACGAGTTCATTGTTGCCTCTTGAGACGGTCGAGCGGCGAGAGCGATGGGAGGGGCTTTACAAGGTGGGGACCGGTATGGAGGTCCACGATTTCCGGTGTGTCGACGTCGACCCGGCCGTTCCAGCCGCCACCGAGCGCCTTTTGCAAGGAAACGTAATCCACGATGATGTCTGTACGCGCCTGCGCGAGGGTGTTTTCCTGATTCATCAGCTCACGTTGCGCGGTGAGAACATCGAGGAAATTCTTCGATCCTGATTTGAACTGCTCAAGCGTCAGCTCGTTGATCTGGCGACTATTGCTGACAATCTTTTGTAGTTGTGCAATGCGCAGGCGGTTTTGGTTGAATGCGACACTTGCGTTTTCGACTTCGCTCAAGCCTGTCAGGACCTTGCTTCGGTAGTTGATGAACGCCACGTCACGCTCGGCTCGTGCAGCATCGACATCAGCAAGGAGCTTGCCGCCATGAAAAATAGGAATTGAGAGGCTGGGACCAAACGACCAGCCTATGGTGGACAGCTTGGCAAGATCGCCGAAATTTGCGCCCTCTGTCTGAATGTAAGCGCTGTCCTGACCCCACCTTCCGGATCATCGCTTGATCATTGATGTTCAACCTCGAAAGAGGGCTAGGACATATGTCGATTTCAGAACTTACGCTTAAATCCAAGGATGAGCCGATACGCCGGTTTGAGGTGTTCACAGGCAATGGCCGTCGTCGCGAATGGAGCGACGATCAGAAGGCGCAGATCATTGCGGAGAGTTGCGAGCCTGGCGTCACGGTGTGCTCTGTGGCGCGGCGGCATGGATTGACGCCGCAGCAGTTGTTCACATGGCGACGGCTCGCCCGAAAGCCGCTTGATGTGTTGTCGGTGCCGGAGCAAGCACCAATGTTTGCACCAGCAGTCGTCGTGTCGCCCGAGAATTCGGAACCGAAGAGGGCGCGGCAAGCACGTTTGCCAAGAAGAACTTCTCCGGAGGCGGCCATTGAATTGCGGATTGATGGAGCCTGGCTGCGTATTGCCTCTGGCACCGATGCTGCAACCATTGCCGCCGTCATCCAGGCGTTGAAGGCTCAGTCGTGATTGGCCCGTCCGGTGCGGTAAAAGTGATGATCGCCACCAAGCCTGTCGACTTCCGCAAAGGTGCTGAAGGATTGGCGGCATTGGTAAAGGCCCAGATGGGTGCCGACCCGTTCTCGGGCACGATCTACGTATTCCGGGCCAAACGAACGGACCGGATCAAGCTGATCTTCTGGGACGGCAGCGGCGTGTGCCTGGTCGCCAAGCGGATCGAGGATGGCGAGTTCCATTGGCCTCGAATGCAAGACGGTGTGATGCATCTGACGGCCGCCCAGTTCTCGGCTCTGTTCGAAGGATTGGACTGGAAACGCGTGCATGCGCCGAGCGAAACGCGCACGCCGATAAAGGCCGGATAACGGGCGCGACCAATTGAATCAGAGCCATTCAGCGTCTCGCTCCGAGCGGCAAAATATGCTGTTCTCGATCCATGACGATGACGGCAGACGAGCTTCCGGATGACCTGAACGCGCTGAAAGCAATGGTGCTTTCGCGTGAGGCGGAGAATGCCCGCCTGCGGCAGATCATCAAGGAATTACAGCGTCACCGCTTTGGTCGACGGGCAGAGACGCTTCCAGAGGACCAGCTTCTGCTTGGGCTTGAAGAGGCCGAACAGATCGAGGCTGCCGGGCTGGAAGAGAAGGAACAAGGCTCGACTGCTCTGCGCCAGGCGCAGGTCGCTAAACGGCGTACGAACCGGGGTTCACTGCCAGCGCATCTGCCGCGCGTCGAGATCGTGGTCGATATCGATAACCATGCCTGCCCCTGCTGCCGCAACGACCTGCATCGGATCGGCGAGGATGTCAGCGAGAAGCTCGATCTTGTGCCCGCCCAATTCCGGGTGCTCGTGCTGCGCCGCCCGAAGTATGCCTGCCGGGCCTGTGAAGAAGTCGTTGTCCAGGCTCCGGCCCCGGCAAGGCTGATCGAGGGCGGCATCCCGACAGAGGCAACCGTCGCCCAGGTGCTGGTATCTAAATATGCTGACCACCTGCCGCTGTATCGCCAGGCGCAAATCTACAAGCGTCAGGGCATCGACCTCGACCGTTCGACGCTCGCCGACTGGGTCGGTCGCGCCGCCTGGCATCTACGCCCGGTCCATCAGCGGCTGCTCGATCATCTGAAGTCATCGTCCAAGCTCTTCGCCGACGAGACGACGGCCCCGGTGCTCGATCCGGGACGTGGCAAAACCAAGACCGGCCAGCTTTGGGCTTATGCACGAGATGACCGGCCGTGGCAGGGCGATGACCCGCCCGGTGTCACCTATGTCTATGCGCCAGATCGCAAAGGCGAACGACCGATGGCCCATCTCGACGGCTTCGTCGGCATCCTGCAGGTAGACGGCTACAGTGGATATCGCCCGCTCGCGGCAAAGAACACCGTGTCGCTGGCCTTCTGCTGGTCCCACGTTCGACGCCGCTTCTATGAGCTTGCTGCCGCTGGTCCGGCACCCATCGCCAGCGAGGCGCTGCGACGCATCGGCGAACTTTACAGGATCGAAGAAGAGATACGTGGCCGGCCCCACGAGGAGCGTCGTGTCGCCCGTCAGGAAAAAAGTCGTCCGATTACCGACAGCCTCGCTCCCTGGCTGCGTGAACAACTCGGCTACATCAGCCAGAAGACAAAACTCGCCGAAGCAATCCGCTATGCCTTGTCACGCTGGGACGGCTTGACCCGCTTCATCGACGATGGCCGGATCGAGATCGATTCCAACGTCGTCGAACGGTCAATCAGGCCAATTGCCCTCAATCGCAAAAATGCGCTATTTGCCGGTTCTGACGCCGGGGCCGAACACTGGGCGACTATCGCCTCGCTCATCGAGACGGCAAAGCTCAACAATGTCGAGCCACTGGCCTATCTCTCAGACGTCCTCACCAAGATCGTCAACAATCATCCAAATAGCCAGATCGACGACCTGCTGCCTTGGGCCTATGCCGCAACGCACGATCTCAAAGCCGTGGCCTGAAAACAGCGCTTAC